>JABSPG010000158.1 GCA_013214445.1 Ekhidna sp.
AAACAGCACTTAACCAAGTAAGAGAAGCACGAGGAGAGAAAGCTCTTGATGCCGTCAATTTCCTAAAATTGATGAAAGAAAAGATGAAGCTTGTAGATATAGATCAGGCTTTGTTAAGTCGATCTCTCAATGAAGGATTTTCAGGTGGTGAGAAAAAGAGAAACGAAATTTTTCAGATGGCAATGCTAGAGCCAAAGCTTTCGATACTTGACGAGACAGATTCTGGGTTAGATATCGATGCACTCAAAATTGTAGCTGACGGAGTAAATAAATTGAAGACTGAAAACACAGCTTCCATCGTAGTAACTCACTATCAGCGCTTACTAGATTATATAGTTCCTGATTATGTACATGTTCTATACAAAGGTAGAATAGTGAAATCAGGTGATAAAAACCTTGCTCTAGAGTTAGAAGAAAAGGGATATGATTGGATCAAAGAAGAACTAGCACTAGTATGATCGATCAAGCAGCATCCCCAATACTTTCGACTCTAGAAACGACATTTGAAGGCAATCAAATTCAAAAGGATGCTTTTAATATGTTGAATGAGATTGGACTTCCGCACAAAAGATCAGAAGCCTACAAGTTCACACCTATTACAGCATCATTGGAGAAAAATATCGATTTCTCTCTTTTGAAGGATAGTGCTATTAATCTAGACCAACTCTACAAGGAAGAAGGCTCACACTTGGTTTTCATCAATGGCAGCCTCTCTAAAGAAGAGTCATCTATCGAAGAAGATCTGGATCTAGAAATTGGAGAAATCTCCGCGGGAAAACATGATCCGTTGAGCTTATTAAATACTGCTTTTGCCAAGCAAGAGGTGACTATCTCTTCAGGAACAAAAAGACCAGTCTTTATATACCACTTCAACTCAAACGGATTCTCTAATTCTAGAGTATTCGTCCAGGTTAAGGATGGACATACGTTCCAACTTATTGAAAAGCTAATTACTCCTAATGAGTACAAGACATTTTCCAACAATTTTACAACTTTCAATGTCGGGAAAAACGCGTTTGCATATCATACTAAAGTGCAGAACTACAACGCGAACACCTACAGTCATGAGACGGTAGTTGCAGACGTTGCTAGAGATTCGCATTTCTACAACAATACATTTTCCTTTGAGGGAGCTATGGTAAGAAACAATCTTACCATTAACCTGCAGGATGAAAATTGTGAGGGCTACATGTATGGCTTGTTCTTACTGGACAAAAAATCTCACATAGACAACAATACTTCTGTTGATCATCAAAAACCAAATTCATATAGCAATGAATTATATAAAGGCATTCTTGACGAGAAATCTTTAGGGGTATTCAATGGGAAGATCTATGTAAGGCAAGATGCGCAGAAGACAAACGCTTTTCAATCCAACAACAATATTTTGTTATCTGAAGATGCTACACTTCACACAAAACCTCAGTTAGAAATATGGGCAGACGATGTGAAGTGTTCTCATGGTTGTACATCAGGTCAACTTGATGAAGATGCGATCTTTTACTTGCGAGCGAGAGGGATAGCTGAAAAGAATGCGCAAGCAATGATTTTAAATGCCTTTGCTCACGAAACACTTGAGCATGCGAAAATCGATGCTGTTGTTTCTGAAGTTCAGGGGCTTATTGATGAAAAACTAACTTGATGCAAGCAAATACTATTGATCTCGACATAAAAGAAATCAGAAGTCAGTTTCCGATTTTAGACCAAGAGGTTAATGGGAAAAAGCTGATTTACTTTGACAATGCAGCAACCTCTCAAACTGCTAAAGCAGTCGTAGATTCTTTGATTGAGTTTTACGAGAAGGATCATGCCAATATTCATCGAGGTATTCACACATTAGCTGAAAGATCTACCAAAGCTTTTGAAGAAACGAGAGAACGAGTTCATCAATTCATCAATTCAGCGGAAAAAGAAGAAATCATTTTTACGAAGGGAACTACCGAGAGTATCAACCTTGTAGCCTCTTCTTGGTCTGCTAAGTTTCTAAAAAAAGATGATGAGATCCTGATATCACAGTTAGAGCACCACTCCAACATTGTGCCTTGGCAGCTAGCAGCGGAAAGAGTGGGTGCAAAAATCAAAGTCATTCCCATCAACAAGAAGGGAGAGATCGACCTAGATAAATACAAAGAACTAGTGAATGAAAAGACGGTACTGGTTGCAGTAAACTACGTCTCAAATTCATTGGGTACTATCAATCCTGTAAAAGCAATCATTGACGTTGCGAAATCGGTAAATGCCATCACCATGATTGATTGTGCGCAAGCGTCTCCGCACGTAAAGATCGACGTGCAAGATTTATCCTGTGATTTTCTAGCGCTTTCGAGCCATAAAATGTATGGACCTACAGGTGTAGGCGTTTTGTATGGAAGAAGGGAGCTTTTAGAGTCAATTCCGCCTTACCAAGGTGGTGGAGAAATGATCAAGGATGTTTCATTTGTGGGCACAACTTATAATGACATTCCCTACAAATTTGAAGCAGGCACACCCAATATAGGAGAGGTGATTGCATTTAAATACGCAATGGATTTTATCGACAATTTAGGTCATGAGGCTATAGCTGCTCATGAACATGAGTTGTTGACTTACGCCACTGAAAAACTCAATCAAATACCTGGATTCATCCCAGTAGGCACGGCCGAAAACAAAGCAAGTGTTATCTCTTTCTTGCTGGATAATGTGCACCCATATGACCTTGGTCAACTGCTTGACGCTAGAGGGATAGCAGTTAGAACTGGGCACCACTGCACACAGCCTTTGATGGATTTTTTGGAGATTGATGGGACAGTTAGAGCATCTTTTGCGGTGTATAATACCAAAGAAGAAATAGACACTTTCTGCGACGCATTAGCTAGCATAGTTAAGAAATTCAGTTAATGAATCAGATTAAAGAAAGACAGGAGGCAATCATTGAAGAGTTTTCCATGCTGGATGGAGATTTAGAAATGACGCTTGATTACATCATGGAGTTAGGGGGTGAACTGGATCCGCTACCGGAAGAGGCGAGGGTTGATGATAATATTGTGAAAGGTTGTCAATCAAAGGTTTGGATGACCGCTAGTTTAAATCAAGGTCGAGTTCAATTTAAGGCAGACTCGAATACAGCAATTACCAAGGGATTAGTCAGCTTGTTAGTCCGAGTACTCAATCAGAGCCCACCAGCAGATGTAATGAACGCTGAAATCTATTTCCCTCAACAAATCGGCATGGATCGATTTATTGGAACCCAAAGGTCTAATGGATTCGCCGCTATGATTAAGCAAATGAAAATGTATGCTATAGCCTTGACTGCAAAACAAGAATCATGAGTGATACAAATAAAGATACACTTGCATTGAAGGAAGATATTGTCCGTGCAATAAAAAACGTGTACGATCCTGAGATACCAGTAGACGTATATGAGTTGGGCTTAATTTATGAAATAAATATTCTCCCTATCAACAATGTGGAGATAATAATGACTTTGACTTCTCCCTCCTGCCCTGCCGCTGAGAGCATTCCGAGCGAAATAGAAATGAACGTGAAAGCAGTGGAAGGTGTTAATGACGTCAACATAGAACTCACTTTCGACCCTCCATATGCGACAGATATGATGTCGGAAGAGGCCAAACTAGAGCTTGGATTTATGTAAGAAGGACAATCTCGAGTATCAAGAAAAGAATCAATAAATAATAAAACAAATACGAATATGTACCCTGCGGAATTAGTAGCTCCAATGAAAGCTCAGCTTACTCAAAATGGGTTTGAGGAATTGACCTCAGCTGATGCAGTAACAAATCATTTAACAGACCATAAAGGAACATCTCTTTTGGTAATCAACTCAGTGTGCGGATGTGCGGCTGGAACGTGTAGACCAGGCGTTTTACGTTCACTAGAGCAATCAGATAAAAAACCTGATAATTTAACAACAGTCTTTGCAGGATTCGATATCGATGCAACGCAGAAAGCTAGGGAGTTTACCCTACCCTTCCCTCCTTCTTCACCAGCCATCGCGTTATTCAAAGATGGAGAGTTAGCTCACATGGTGGAAAGACACCACATTGAAGGAAGATCTGCTGAAATGATCGCTGATCACTTAGAGCAGGTATACGAAGAGTTCTGCTAGTAGACGGTAAAACAAAACTCCTAAAGCCTCACTTGACAAACAGGTGGGGCTTTTTTTACGCTCAAATCCACCTTCTAACTTTCTTTTTGTAGCTCAAATAAGATTCACCAAAAAGCTTTTCGAGAGCATCCTCCTCTGGCTTTATCTGAAACTGCGTGATAAACCAGCAAAAAAACAGCACGCCCAATAGTGATAAAGGATTTCCAAATCTCACTACACCTCCAAACAACACACTCGCCATTCCCAAATACATAGGATTTCTAGTGTATCTATAAACTCCCGTCTTAACCAATGATGAGGCCTTTTCAGGATGTCTAGGATCTACGGTCGTACCATTGGCTCTAAAGGCGAAAATACCTCCAAACGCTAGCATTGCGCCTGCTGCTAATATCACTCTGGAAATAGTCTTTTGAAATTCGAATTTGAATGAAAACTCAGGATAATAATTCTGAGCACCAAACATGATAATGAGACTTATTAACAAAACAAATACCGGTGGGACTTTAAGCTTCATGCATCGAAGGTAAGAAAGTAATATGAACGCCTCCACAACATCATCCTATAAAAAACGGTGTTTCTAAATACAAATGGAGGTTTAATGGCTAAAAGCAGTCTTCTAAGTCAAATTTTCAGCATAAAGAAAAGCCATAGCGCTCACTTAATCTTTATTTATTAAAATTATTTAAAGGATTAATACAATATTTTCACCTAAATGCCATTGTATAAATATCAATAAGATTAAATTTAATCTTTATATATTTCAATTTAGCTAATGATCTCACGTTTATCTCTCACCATTGCGTTGATCATGTCAATGATCATATGCTATGCTCAATGTGATCTTTTGTCCGGATCTAGAAGGGTGGATTACGAGACAGATGGCACATGTGCGCCTGTGGAAGTGACCAGGTTTGAAATCACTTACACATTTATCGTAGCTCAAGAGCCTGCAGACATTATGGTTCGTTTTTTCTGGAATGATCCGGCTAATACAACTGAAGATGCGACCATCACAAACGGAAAGCTATCTGCAGTTGGTAATATGGAGTTCACTGCTACAGCCTCGGCTTTTACCTATGATCGGGAGCCGGAATGCTTTTTTGAACCACAGTCTTTCATCTACATCGCAGGTACACAGTGCGAAAGCTCTGAACAAGTGCAGCTGGTGACCGCCTGGGATACGGACGATGATTTTGGAGGTGAGATGGACATTGCCCCTAGTAACTATGATGTCTGTGAGAATACAGCAATTTCAAATGTCATTTTTACAGATGCCTCCGTGTTCAACTGTAACTTGAACGATAGCCCAGACAATCCCAATCAAATCACTCGTCATACCCAGTTTGTTTATGGAACTAACTACTTAGCGGGATCCATTCGAGATATAACGCTCAATGATATTGGCGTAATAAATGTCACAGACGGAGATGGCAACCTTATTGGAACGGAAACCAGAGGAACCCCTGGCCTACTTATAACTGGAGGATACTTTGGTGCAATAGACACGGTATTTACACCCGCCAACGCTCCCACAAGCGTATCTTTACCCCTATCAGCTCCTGCAAACCCTTCCAATGCGATTGGTAGCCAATTTGAGATCACCTTATTCAATTGGAATACCTGTAATCCATTCAACGGAGATATCAACAATCCGAACTACGAGGATGCAGTCTCTGAGACTGCATTGATTACTATCGTGGCTGCTCCTGCACCAGGTTTTATTGCTCGAGAAGGTGGTCCAGGAGGACCAACACCAGACAGCTTTTGTATTAATGAAGATATCTATTTTGATAATCAAACTCCCGGCGCTGGAGGACTAATTTTTAGATGGGAGTTTTATGATGGTGATAGCGACACAGATCCACTCCTTAACACTTCAGATGATGTCAATCCTACATTTCAATATCAAACGGGTGGCGACAAATTGGTAAGACTAATTGCTACCGATCCTGATGCTGATGGCATCTGTGAAGTGATCTATGATGGCATCATAAACCTGTCCCCCGATGCGATTGCTGCATTCGATATCACAGAAAGCACATTTAACACCGTTATAAATCCAACTTTTTGTCAAAACGGTGAAGACTCATTTGAAGTAGGCTTTGTGGACAGAACACTGCTCGTGCCAAATACAGAAATGAGGTATGAGTTTTATCGTGAGGGAAACCCGCCTACCTCAGGCACCCCAGATGAAACCGAACCCGACGATGGGTCATACCTAGACATGATGAATGTGCCAGCTTTCAGTAAGATATTCACTACTGAAGAATATGTTGTAGTTAGGCTTGTTGCCCGTAACAGCGCCTCGCAATGTAGTAGTGTAGCAGAAGATACTGTATTTGTTTATGGTAGACCTCAGCCGACGTTTAGTATAAACGAAACTTGTCAAAATCAAAGGACTTCTTTTTCGGAAATTGCTGATGCTATCGGCTCTCTCACCACACAAGTAAACGACGATAGTGTAAATAGATACGAATGGGATTTCAGTTACGATGGTAGCTTTAATTCCGAACTAGTTCGCACAGACAATTCAGACTTTGATTGGTTTTTAGATGGAAACAATGTAGCTACAGGTGTCGAGCCTGCTACGTCCATTGCAGGTATTTATACTGTAGGTCTACAATTGACCACAGTCAAAGGTGGTTGCTCCGATATCATCACTCAAGAGGTGATCGTTCATCCAAACCCCAATGCACAAATAGTACATGATGCCATAGACGACCTATGTCCAGGAGATACAATCACATTTACCAACTTATCAAACAATCCTGTTATTGCGACTACCTATTCCATCAAATTCTCTCACCCTCCATCCGGATATGATGTTTCCAGAGAGGTACTTGGTGTAACCAAGGCATTTGTATTTGAAAATCCTGATGACAGCACTAGGACTTATCAAGCACAGCTTACAGCTACTTCGTCAGCTGGGTGTATCAGTCTCAGCGAAATAGAAACTTTCCGAGTTTCCCCAGATGAAAAGGTAAGTTTTTCAGATCCATTTTACAGCTTTTTCAATTCCAACTGCTCTCCGTGGGTTAGTACTATGCAAGTTGCGCAATCCACCATAAACCTAGATGCAGAAGCATACACCTGGACCCTAAGGAGTAATGGCCTGGTGCAAGATGGATACCCTATAACCGTTTTGAATTCCGACCCTGATTTTAACTCTTTCGATTACGAGGTTATAAACCTCAGTAATTCGACCCAGAACTATCAAATGACTTTAGAGGCTGAAAAAACAGGAGTCTGCATTAGTAGCGACACTTTTAACATTCAAATAAGCCCACAGCCAGCCGCTACTTTTACTCTGACCAGAGCAGATGACTGTGACCAAGTCGTTTTCACATTAGAAGCGACTCAAAAAGGATTAGTGGATTACGATTGGACATTCTCTCCCACTCCTGACATCACTGCAGGCAATGATGAGTCTATTCAGGTATCCTACACTAGAAGAAATGCTACTGAAGATGACTTTAATGCGACCATTGCACTCGTCACCACAAACTTAGCACCATGCATTAGTGATCCAGAAGTCTTGATAGAAACCATTGAGAAAAAGCGTCCTCCAATTACTGCAGCTTTTGAAATGAGTACCACTGAGCTGCAGCTTCCAGAAAACACCATCACGCTCACCAATAATAGCTCTACTGGTACTGGATTCTCCTATCTATGGGATTTTGGTGATGGAACAACCTCTACAGAACAAAATCCAGGAATTCATGAATACAATCGATTTGGAACCTACACAATTACATTAGAGGTTAAGGACAACTTTTGCACTGCCCAAACGTCACAATCACTGACAGTACTTCCTGCCTCTCCTCAGCTCGATTTTGAAGCTGATATCTTGGAAGGATGCGCACCATTAACGGTTCAATTCACGAATCTATCAATTGGAGCTGTTCCCGGAGAGTACCTTTGGGAATTTGGGGATGGTAGCATATCACGAGCAGATAACCCTACTTATACTTTTTTTCAGTCGGGAGAATTTAGTATTAGATTGAGAGGAGAAAATGAGATAGGGGAAACCGCAGAGGTAAATAAAGAGGCGTACATCACCGTCCATGCCAGACCTTTTGCCGACTTTCTCGTTTCTTCGCGAGTAGTCTATATTCCAGATCAAGAAGCCTTCTTTAATAACTTGAGTAAGAATGCTACCAGCTACTTCTGGGATTTTGGGGACGGAACTACATCCATA
>JABSPG010000159.1 GCA_013214445.1 Ekhidna sp.
GTATTAGATTTCCAAGGATTTGCAGGCGCAAGTCTTCCTCTAAAAATTGAATAGAAGAAATTAAATAAGAAAATGAACTGAGCCGCAAAAGTTAGAATAGCTGCAATACTTACCAAGGCGTTCAAATCACCGTAAATACTAAAGGTTTCGAAAGAGGTGAACGAATAGTATCTTCTTGGAAAACCAGCTATTCCAATGTAGTGAAGTGGGAAAAATACCAGGTAGATTCCTACAAAGGATAACCAGAAGTGCAACTTCCCAAGCTTGTCATCAAGCATTCTACCAAACATCTTCGGAAACCAGTGGTATACACCAGCAAGTAAACCAAAGAACGAAGCACTACCCATTACTAAGTGGAAATGTGCAACCACAAAATAAGTGTCGTGAAGATTTATATCAAGAACTGAATTACCTAGAAAAATACCTGTAAGTCCACCTGAGATGAAGAAGGACACAAGACCAATACTAAATAACATTGCAGGAGTAAACACAATATTTCCCTTCCAAAGGGTGGTAATGTAATTGAATGCCTTAATGGCAGACGGCACAGCAATTACGAGTGTTAGAATCGTAAAAACTGACCCAAGGAAAGGATTCATCCCTGTTACGAACATATGATGCGCCCACACAATGAATGAAAGGAAACCAATACCTAATATCGATCCAATCATTGCCTTGTAACCAAATATCGGTTTACGGGAATTCGTTGCAATAATCTCAGAGGTTATCCCTAGTGCAGGAAGTATAACGATATATACCTCTGGGTGACCAAGGAACCAAAACAAATGCTGATATAATATCGGACTTCCACCCATGTTGGGTAATGCCTCACCAGCAATATAGATTTCTGAAAGATAAAAGCTAGTACCAAATGACCTATCAAAAATTAACAGCAGGGCTGCAGACAGCAATACAGGGAAAGATAACAATCCCAATACGGCAGTAACGAAGAAAGCCCATATCGTCAGCGGTAGCCTAGAAAAGGACATTCCTTCAGTTCTCAGGTTAATCACCGTAGTAATGTAATTAATTCCTCCAAGTAGAGAAGATGCTATAAATAAAGCCATAGACACCAACCATAAGGTCATTCCCGCAGCAGAGCCTTGTATCGCTTGCGGCAATGCACT
This sequence comes from Ekhidna sp., assembly GCA_013214445.1. Lineage (GTDB taxonomy): Bacteria > Bacteroidota > Bacteroidia > Cytophagales > Cyclobacteriaceae > Ekhidna. Next base: position 1,128 of record JABSPG010000159.1, read on the forward strand.
CAAAGGAGGGTAAACCGTCCAACCTCCAGCAGCGGGACCTGTTTCGATGAACAAGGAAATAAACATCACCACACTAGAAGCAAAGAAGAACCAATAAGACAACATGTTCATAAAACCTGATGCCATGTCTCTGGCTCCAATCTGCAACGGTATCAAATAGTTAGAGAACGTTCCACTTAACCCAGCAGTTAGAACAAAAAAGACCATTATCGTTCCGTGCATAGTAACTAATGCGAGATAGAACTCTGCATCCAACTTACCAGTCTCAGTTATCCACTGACCAAGAATGGGGCGTAACCATTCTAGACTCATTTCAGGAAATCCCAGCTGTAATCGGAAAATAATTGAAAGAGCACCCCCAATTAAAGCCCAGAAAATACCTGTGATCAAAAACTGCTTTCCAATCATCTTATGGTCCGTAGAGAAAATATACTTGCTCACAAACCCCTGCTCGTGATGATCATCGTGGTGATCGTCATGAGCTAAATCTTCCGTTATCTGTATATCTGTTACTGACATAATATTTATTATTTAGAACTACTTGCAGCAGCGGTAACTTTTTGTTCTTTCCCAATGTTTTCAATACCTGCAGCAATTTTGGCTGCTTCCTTAAAGTCTTCTGGTACCTCACTTAAATATCCTGGATTTTGCTTCAGGAAAGTATTTTCTTGGCTCTCTTTATACCAAGAATCATACTCCTCAGGTTCCAATACTGTGATGATGCCTTTCATTCCATAATGGCTCTTACCACATATTTTATTGCAAACAAGCTCATAGTTAAAGTCAGGATTACCAGTAATTTCCCTCATCTCCGCTGTACTTACAGATGGAGTGAACCAAAACTGTGTCGGCATACCAGGTACAGCATTCATTTGCATTCTAAAGTGGGGATTATACACACTATGTATGACGTCTCTTCCTCTAATTTTTAAAAGAACTGGCTTCCCTTTCGGCAAAACTAACTGCGTCGGCATGAAGTCATCATGACCAAACTGATCTTCTAAGTCAATACCCATTGAATTTACAGCATCGATTTTTCTGAAGTCGTACTTTCCAAGTGATCCATCCTTACCTGGATACCTGTAAGCCCATGCGTATTGATATCCCATAACTTCAATAACCTCAGCATCCTCAGGAGCAGGGCCCGTGATCACAGACCATTGCTTCAAACCCGAAATAATCAACCAAGCAAGTACAATCGCTGGGATAATTGTCCAGATCATCTCAAGCTTATTGTTGTGGGGATAGTAATGCGCTACGTTGGTTTTTTTATACCGGTACTTCCAGCTAAATCCAAATAGAAAAATCTGAGTTACAATAAAAACAAAAACAGTGATCGCCATCGTTATCCAGAAAAGATTTTCTGTCACAACAGCATGCTCAGATGCTATCGGCAAATTATAAGTATCATACTCCGTCATGGAATAGTAGAAGAATGCAACTATTCCCACCACTAAAAAGACAACCATCAAAGCTCCTTGGTAGCTATTACCAGATGGAACATAACTCTTCTCTTTGTCTTTCTTAACAACATCTACCAAGGTAGTGACTCTATACGCTGTTAAAATGACAGCCAAGATCAATACTACCGCTACAACAATTATAATATTAAGCATACCTTCTTTATATCAAATATTAAATATGGTGGTGCAAACTTTCGTTCAACATTGGATGATTCTTGGCAAACAAAGGCGCTTTTGAGAGTGCATTGAGTGCAACAAAAAGAAAAGCACTTAAGTAAATCAAAATCAGTCCAATTTCCAGAAATCCAAATCCACCGTTGTGTCCTACTGTTCCTGGAGAAACCATCAAATAAAAATCTAACCAGTGTCCAAACACAACCGCAGGACAAACAACTTTCAAAATTCTGGAATGTCTTTTTGCATCCCTAGTCATTAAAACTAGAAATGGAAAGAAGAAGTTTATGATTAGGTTAATATAAAACACAGGCGCGTAGTGATCGTCTTTCCATCGCTCAAGGAAATAAACTGTTTCTTCAGGGATGTGAGCATAGTAAATCAAAAGGAACTGAGAAAACCATACGTACGTCCAAAAAACTGAGAATGCAAATACAAACTTTCCTAAATCATGAATGTGGTTAGCATTTACAATAGATAGATAACCTTTGTCTTTTAACAGCAACACAATAAAGAGCGTCAAAGCCAAACCAGCAACCCACCAACTTGCAAATGAATACCAACCAAACATTGTACTAAACCAATGAACATCTATTGACATTACCCAATCCCATGCTGCCATGGATGAGGATACTGCAAAGAATACTAAGAATATTGCAGATGTAGATCTCAGCTTGTACCACTGCACTGTACCACCTTCAATATCCTCCGAGAAAGCTAGTGATCTCAACTTTCTAAATAGAAGAAACCAAACAGTAAAAAAGATCACCAATCTGCCTATCCAAAAAAGAGGGAATTCACCTCCTTCTAAAGGCCAGAAAAAATAAGGAGCTTTACCTTGAACAATCTTATCTCCACCCTCTTCGGCATACAAATCCGAGTGCGTCCAATGAAAGATATCGTGACCTCCTACCATAAATACAACAAGCATCAATACGAATGCTATCGGAAGCCAATTACCAAACGCAAGGGGAATACGTTTGATTCCCGCTGACCATCCTGCCTGAGCAGCATACTGGATTGCAAAGAAAAACACTCCAATGATTGCCAAACCTGCGAAGAACACGTTGTTAATCCACAAATTGGATAACAACCTCTTCACAGATGGACTACTACCGTGATGTCCATGATGATCTCCATGATCCGTCTCAGCCGACTCAGCTCCGTATGGTTCACTTCCTTGATCTCCCTCCACTACCTCTGAGTGATCCGAACTATGATCGTGCCCATGCCCATGGCTACCACTGCCTAAAGTGAAGTATCCAAGTACTGACAACACCACTCCGACCAATAAAGTAATTACGAGTTGCTTCTTGGCGGTTACCGTGAATTCAAATCTTTCTTCTGTGACCATGAGTAGTATTAGTTGTTATTTTGTAATTCTTTAACATAGCGTGCAATTCTCCAACGATCATCAGAACTAATCTGCGATCCATGAGCACCCATTAGGCCTTTTCCATATGTAATTACATGAAAAATATGACCTTCAGAAATTTCTAGATAAGCTGCACCATTCAAATTTGCAACCCCTGCGTACTTTTCAGCAACAAGACCATCAGCATTACCTTTTTCGCCGTGACAATGTTTACAATAACTGGTGTACAAAGCTTTTCCTTTCTTAAGTACATCAAGGTCTGCAGAGTCTAAAGGGCTCATCAATGTAGCTGCTGCAACCTCTAAATCATCTACAGTCAATCTAACTGGAAGAGGTTCACCTCTTCTCACGGTATTGGCCACCGGCTCTCGCATATTCATAGCGTGAGTGTTATAAGGATTACTATTGTAAAATTCGCCATGTTCATCTGCTTCGTTGGAATCCAACCAACTTCCCGCGTCTTCTTGAACAATCTGAGTCAGCGGTTCATAAGGGGTAGAATGATACATTTGAGGAGCGTACTCAAGACCAGTATCATCTATACCAGCTGCACATGATGCAATGAATACACCTAATGTGATAATTCCTAAACTTCTAAATCTCTTTAGTCTCATTATCAATCAAACTTTTTGCTGTTTACCTCCGAAGCACCACTACCTTCCAACAAACTCTTTATCTCTGACTCGGCTTTGTCATTGCCATCAAGGTCTATCGCCATGACATGCTTATCATCAGTGATTCTAATATCGTATATCCTAGGCTTACCCCAAGGCTTTAAATTAGACGTGACGAAGAAGGTACCAACCATTCCAAAGGAGGCCAAAAGAACCGTCATCTCAAATGTCACAGGAATAAATGAAGGTATAGGAATATAGTCCTTACCACCTATAATCATTGGCCAATCCACTCCCATCATACCAACCATCATGGTAAGAGCCAAGCATGTTCCCGTAATACCGAAAAGAAAGGCAGCCAACGATAGCCAGCTCCTTTTATATCCCAATACATCATCGATACCATGCACAGGAAATGGTGAATAAACTTCTTCAATTTTTACACCTGATTCTCTCACAGTGGTAATTGCCCTCATTAAGACATCCTCGTCTTCGTAGACACCCAATATATAATTTGTTCCTTGAGACATTTACTTCTTTTTTATTTACCAGACTGGGATGACCTCTCACCAGTAGCTTTTAATATACTTTTAACCTCAGCCATATTTATCACTGGGAAGAACTTCGCAAACAAGAAGAATGCAGTGAAGAACAAACCGAATGTAAAGACATATACTCCAATATCGTAGATAGTTGGATAGAACATCGCCCAACTTGAAGGCAGAAAATCTCTATGCAAGGATGTAACAATAATCACAAACCTTTCAAACCACATACCTATATTCACAATGATAGAAATGATAAATGTAGCAGCTAGATTGGTTCGAATCTTCTTAAACCAAAACAATTGCGGCGATATAACATTACAGGTCATCATCGACCAATATGCCCACCAATATGGACCAAATGCTCTATTGATAAATGCATACTGCTCAGCCTCAACCCCAGAATACCATGCAACAAAAAACTCTGTGATATAGGCAATACCCACAATAGAACCTGTCACAATGATTACAATATTCATCAACTCAATGTGCTGAATCGTGATGTAGTCTTCCAGTTTATAAACTTTCCTTGTTACCAACAAAAGAGTCAACACCATCGCAAACCCGGAGAATATAGCTCCCGCAACAAAGTATGGTGGGAAAATCGTGGTATGCCAACCAGGAATGACAGAGGTAGCAAAATCAAAGGATACAATAGTATGTACTGACAAAACCAATGGGGTAGCTAGACCAGCTAATACTAGAGAAACCGTCTCATAGTGTGACCAAGTTTTGGCACCTCCAGTCCATCCGAAACTTAAAGCTCCATAGATAGCTTTTGAGATTTTATTAGTAGCTCTGTCCCTAATGGTAGCAAAATCTGGAATCAGACCGATATACCAGAAGACTAGTGAAACTGAAAAATAGGTTGAGATGGCAAATACATCCCACAACAGAGGGGAGTTGAAATTAACCCATAAAGATCCAAATGTGTTAGGCAAAGGAAGTGCCCAGTAAAAACCTAACCATGGACGACCCATGTGCAATACAGGAAACATTGCAGCACATATTACCGCAAAAATGGTCATAGCTTCAGAAGCTCTATTGATGGACATTCTCCACCTCTGGCGGAATAGTAGAAGTACTGCCGAAATTAAAGTTCCAGCATGTCCAATACCAACCCACCAAACAAAGTTTGTGATATCCCAAGCCCAACCAACTGTTTTGTTTAGACCCCACATACCTATACCATCCCACACTGTAATAGCTACAGCATATCCACCAGCTAACAACAGAGCCAAAGAAACAGCCATTGCCAACATCCAAGTGATAGTAGGCTTCTGCTCAACTCTCCCAGCTATATCTTCAGAAACATCATGAAGCGTTTTGTTCCCTGTGATCAAGGGAATACGAACCGGTGCTTCTGCATGACCAGCCTCATGTGCAACCTCTTCTTCAGCTACTAATGGGACACTTACATCTGACATTATGCTTCTATTTTATTGTTTTCGTCTTTATTTCTGATCTTGGTCAAATACCAAACATTTGGCATCACTCTTAACTCTTCCAATACATGATAAGCTCGATCCTCTGTAGCTTCAACACTCTTTTCATTGTATTTCAATTTCAGAGTCTTGGAAATTCTACTTTCTGGATCCTTCATATCTCCAAATACAAGAGCATCTGTAGGACATGACTTAGCACATGCGGTTTGTATTTCTCCATCTTGAGGTCTTCTTCCCTCTTTCTTAGCATCTAGCTTACCTGATTGAATTCTTTGAACGCAGAAAGTACATTTCTCCATTACACCCCTCGCCCTCACAGTTACATCAGGATTCAATACCATTTTACCAAGATCATTATTCATTGGCGTATTCTTATCGAACTGATCATTATCATGATACTTGAACCAATTGAATCTTCTAACCTTATAAGGACAGTTATTTGCACAGTACCTTGTACCAATACACCTGTTGTAGGTCATCTGGTTTAGACCTTCACTACTATGTGTAGTTGCAGCAACCGGACATACCGTCTCACAAGGTGCATTGTTGCACTGCTGGCACATCATTGGTTGGAAAGTAATTTCTGGGTTTTCGTACTCAGCTATTTCCGCATTCTTAACAACATTGGAGGCAATGTCGGCTTCCGAAATCATATCCTCTGCACGAGAGCTGTAGTAGCGGTCAATCCTGATCCAGTGCATTTCTCTACGATTCAGGACTTCTTCCTTCCCTACTACAGGAATGTTATTTTCTGTCTGACAAGCTACCGTACATGTACCACAACCTGTGCACGAATTAAGGTCTACAATCATACCCCAATGATGATTTGGGTATTCATGACCTTGCCATAGTGATACCGCGTGTGGCCTTAACTTAGAGCCGTCCGCTTTTGAGATCATTGGGAAACTTCTTCCTGCCTGCGGATCTTTTTGGTATTCACCTAATGTAGATTCCTGAACTACTGTCTCTCTGCCAGCATAGGTTTGAGAGGTTTGGGTTTGAGCGACCTTTGCTACCTCACCCGTCAATTCTAAAGAAACACTCTTTGAGGAAAAGGTTAGTCCTGAATTTGTAGAGCTTATCAATGGATAAGCATTAACTCCAACATCATTACCAACCTTTCCTGCCATAGATCTTCCGTAACCTACTGCTAAACCTACGGTTCCATAAGCTTGACCGGGTTGTGGCATAATTGGAGCTGTTACCGACTTACCATCTACAGTAAGCGTAGCAACCTTGTAATCCATGTCGCCTCCCTCTACTGACCAATCATTTTCTCTAGCCTGTACAACAGAAACTGTAATATAGTTGTCCCAACAAGCTTTTGTAATAGGGTCAGGCATTTCCTGTAACCAAGGGTTGTTTGCTTGATATCCCTCACCGACGGCAGAATTAGCATATAGAGCTAACTCCAATGAATCAGATTTTGCAGAATATCCTTTCATGTTACCTGCAACAGAAACAGCGTCTACTGTCAGTTCAAGTTGCTCTGCCTCCAGCTCAATATTATAAAACCCATCATGCAAACACTTATCGAAGAAGCCGTC
>JABSPG010000016.1:0-3023 GCA_013214445.1 Ekhidna sp.
AGGTATCCAAGAGGTGCAGGAACCATGCCTGAATGGAGAACACCAATGGAAAAGGTGAAGATAGGTAAGGGAAGAAGACTGATTAAGGGGTCAGAAGTTGCTATTCTATCGATCGGTCAGGTGGGAAACTATGCACTGGATGCTGCCAAGGATCTGGCGATTGAAGGAATAAACCCTTCTGTTTATGACATGAGATTTGTAAAGCCATTAGATGAAGAAATGCTTCATGAGATCTTTAAGAATCACAAAACGATTGTTACTGTAGAGGATGGTTGTATCATGGGAGGTTTTGGCTCTGCAGTGCTGGAATTTGCTGCAGATCATGATTATTTCGCTTCAGTAAAAAGACTTGGAATCCCAGATCGAATAGTTGAGCATGGAGAGCAACCCCAATTGCACAAAGAATGTAACTATGATGCGGATGCAATCAAGGAAGCGGTGCTTAAACTGATGGCTAAAGCAGAGTCGTTAGTGTAGTTCTTTTTTTCGCCAAGGATCGTATTTGTTTTTTTAAGTATATTATTTGGTGACTATGAGAAAATACTTTCAAATAGCATCAATTCTTATCCTGATTACGCTCTCTTGTAAGCAGTCCTCTTCAAGTCGTTCAAATAGAGATTATCCCCAAAGAGAAGAGTACATAGCAGATTTCGATCTAGAAGAGATTAAGAAGCGAGGATACCTCACTGCTATTATGGACAATAGTTCCACGGGTCTTTTTATCTATAAGGGTAAGACTATGGGGTACGAGTACGAGCTATTGAAAATGTTCTGTGCCGAACAGGATATAGACTTAAGAATAAATATCACCCAAAATTTAGCAGAAGCATTCAATCAGCTTAATACTGGGGAGGGCGATATTCTAGCTTACAACCTGACGGTAACAAAAGAACGGAAAAAACGCATTTCATTTACGCATTATCACAATCTACAAAAGCAGGTTCTAATTCAACGAAAGCCCAAAGATTGGAGAGAAATGAAGCTTCATGAAATCGAAGCTCAGTTGATTCGAAATCCAGTTGATTTGATTGGAAAAGAAGTGGTGGTAAGACCGCATTCAGCTTATTATGACAGGATGGTAAACTTGTCAGATGAAGTAGGTGGAGATATTTTGATCGTTCCTGGAGATTCACGGTCAGAGACTGAAGAATTAATTAAGCAAGTTTCTGAGGGAGAAATTGATTTTACGGTAGCAGAAGAAGACATTGCTTTGGTAAACTCTACCTACTATCGAAATATAGACATTAAAACACCTGTAAGTTTCTCGACTCAGATTGCTTGGGGCGTGAGAAAAAATGCCAATGGTCTATTGCATGCATTGAACGAATGGATTCTTAGGATGCGAAAAACAACTGATTATTATGTGGTTTACGATAAGTACTTTCGAAGTTCGAAATCAGCATTGAGACGATCTAGGAGTAAATATTCTTCGATTGCTGGGCAGGCCATTTCGCCATATGATTCAATTATCAGAGCAGCTGCAGATGAACTGGGCTGGGATTGGCTTCTCCTAGCGGCTCAGATCTTTCGCGAATCAAAATTTGATGAAAGCGCTGAGTCTTGGGCTGGTGCGATTGGCTTGATGCAAGTGATGCCTAGAACAGGCGCAGAGTACGGCATAGAGGATCTGAAGAATCCAAAGCAGAACATATATGCCGGAACAAAGCACATTCAGTGGCTTCAAGCCCAATGGGGGAAGCGTATCGAAGAACCCGAGGAAAAACTGAAGTTTGTACTGGCCTCCTATAATGTTGGTTTAGGACATTTAGAAGATGCCGTAAGACTAGCAGAAAAGTATGGGGGTGAAACCGATAAGTGGGAGTCAGTAAAAGAGTATCTCTTAAAGAAAGCTCGACCTACATACTTCAATGATCCTGTTGTTGAATATGGATACTGTAGAGGCTCGGAACCAGTTGGCTATGTAGACAATATTCTTGGTATCTATCAAAACTACAGTGAGATAATGCAGGAGGATAGAGAGGGAGCTGTATTGGTACAATGACTGAAAATACCCACTTAGGTTGATTGCCTAGGGATTTTATCGGTTCTATATTTATAATTTGAAAGAATCACCCGCTAAAATGAAAAATCAGCACGAGACTTTACTAGAGGAGTACCACAAAACTCGAAAGTCCGACTTGACTATTGATCAGTTTACCTATTTGTTGAAGATCTATCCTTCACTGCTCGTTTGTATGAGTGATGGCAAACTCGACAAAGAAGAATGGGATGGTGTGCTTAATATTTCAAAAGGGCTAGCGTTGCTGTACCTAGATCAAATGCCAAATACCAATGCAGAACAGATCGAGAGCCTTTTTAGGACGGAGTTTAGGTACCTACTAGAAAATATTGATAAGTGGGAAAAGAAATTCCTTAACACCCTTAAGAGCTATCTCGAAGAACATTCAGATGATAAGGAATTTGTCTATGAAGCAATGTATCTTTTTGCCAATGCTGCAGATGGAATATCTGCTGACGAACAGCGCGCGATAGATAGACTCTCTAGCCGACTTGCTTTAGAGTATTGAAATCATCTATAATTTTATTGAAGTCTATTTCCTGATCTGCTAGATTAAGGTACCTGTCCATCACCTGCTTTTGTATTTTTCCTAGCCTCAGAGCCTCAGAGTAAGGCGTGTCAGAGAAAGTGACCATGCTGTATAAAGGAACCCATAAATCAGGGAATCTTTCTTGTATTTTACCTTCTAATTCTTTTCTTCTAAGGAAATTCGGGTCACCAACATGGTCGCGCATTTCTATAAAGTTATGAAGGGCCAGTTCCGAAATAGCATCCGCATCTTTCTTTCTTTGATTGGAATAATAAGGTAGAACCCTCTCCCAATCCCAATCCATATTTTCTGCAGCTTCCACAAAAACTCGCACATCTTCAAAGCCAGAGTTCATTCCCTGACCATAGAAAGGGACAATGGCATGTGCGGCATCACCTAAGATGATACAATTTCCCTTGTGCCAAGGGTCGCATTTTGTAGTTACAAGTGAGGAAGTAGGATTTTTGAAGAACT
>JABSPG010000016.1:3033-6673 GCA_013214445.1 Ekhidna sp.
ATTAGTCTCTTTGCGTCAGCAAAGTAGGTTTCAAAGAAATTATTAACCTCTATTTCATTCGTGAGAGACTGGAATGAAGGATTCCCTTCAAAGGGAAAAAACAAGGTACACGTGAACGTCTTGTCGTTGTTTGGAAGCGCAATGAGCATAAAGTTCCCTCTAGGCCATATGTGTAAAAAGTTTTCCTCTAATTGAAAATTATCTTTCAAAGGATTAATGGTAAGCTCCTTATACCCATGCTCTATGTAATGCTGGGAAAAGTTAAATCGATCAAGTACTTGTAGCTTCTTTCTTATCACAGAAAATGCTCCGTCTGTTCCTACTATCAGATCACTCTTGAATTCAGTGCCATTTTGCAGGGTAATTGTGTTTGTCGAAAAGTCAATATCACTGCATTTATGATCAAAGTGGACCTCTACTCCCGCCCGCTCTGCATGTTGGATCAATAATCTATTCAATTGAGCCCGCGATACGGAATTGATATATTGTCCTTCCTTACCATAAGGTTGGGAGGTTAATTTTCCCTCCTTATCATGCATCATTCTGCCATTCATGGGGATCAAATACGGAGCAATTTCGTCGTATACCCCTGCAAGTTTTAAAGGCCTGATCCCTCTGTGAGAAAGCGCAAGATTAATGGATCTGCCCTCAGTTATTCTTGATTTTCTGGGGTCGCTCCTTCTTTCAAATATATTTACGTTAAACCCCTTTTGCTGAAGGATGATGGAAAGTAGTGAACCTACTAGTCCAGCTCCGACAATGGTTACCTTATTGTTCTTCATCTCTTATTGCAACTTCCAATAATTCCACAAAGTTTGATACATCAGAAAATGAATTGTACATCGGTACCGGTGCTACCCTGATCACGTTAGGCTCTCTCCAGTCCATGATTACGTTTTTGCTGATGAGTCGATCAAAAATACTTTTACCATGATTCGTCAGGAACAAAGAAAGCTGGGCGCCCCTGGCATTGGGATCACTAGGGGTCAGGATTTCAATATGTCCTGCCAAAATCTCTGATTGCACAATAAGCTCTTCTAGAAATCCAGTAAGTTTTAAACTTTTCTCTCGAAGATTTTTCATCCCCGCTTCCTCAAACAAATCCAAGGAGGCAAGATGTGCTGCATGCGAAAGAACGTTGACATTGCTTAGCTGCCATCCATCCACCGAGGGAATGGGGTCAATATCGTTATTCATCTTAAAACGAACATCGGGATTATGGCCCCACCATCCTGATAGTCTAGGGATATCCTTATTACTTGCTTGTCTCTCATGAATAAAAAGTCCCCCAACAGCACCAGGTCCGGAATTAAGATATTTATACGTGCACCAAACGGCAAAATCTACTTTGTCGTCATGAAGATTGAGAGGAACATTACCCACTGCATGAGCTAGATCAAAACCGCAGTTTGCACCAGTAGCATGTGCCGCTTTAGTAATTTCTTTTATTTCAAAGAATTGACCTGTGTAGTACTGGACTCCTGGCAGCATCACCATTGCTAATTCATCTCCTAAACGCTCAATTGTTTCAATGATCTTTTCTGTAGATATCCAAGATTCGTTTTCTTGAGTTTCTAGCTGAATTAGATCCTGCGTTGGATTTCCTCCGTTTTGTAAAATACTTGAATGTACAGCGTAGTAGTCGGATGGAAAGGCTCCTTTTTCAATAAGAATTTTTGTTCGTTTGCCTTTCGGTCGGTAGAAACTTGCCATGGCAAGATGCAGATTAGTAGTAAGGTTATTCATAGCTACTACTTCGCTCTGCTTTGCCCCAACGATTTTTGCTAATGCATTTTTGCTGTATTCATGATAACTGACCCATGGCCTATTTCCTGTGATGTGTCCTTCCACGCCATGTTCTTGCCAGTGATTTAGTTCATCATTTACAGCTTGTCTTGTGGTGACTGGCTGCAAGCCGAGAGAATTACCACACAAATAAATACAGGGTACCCCATTCTTTTCAGGAAAATGAAACTTAGATCTAAACGAGGCTAGGGGGTCTGCTTGGTCTAATGACTTAGCTTTTTCTATTATGTTTTTCAATTTTTTTAGTCTGTAAACCGTGGGTCTGTTTCCATTATAGTGCCGCAATTATCGCATGTTCTCAGTTCTTCTGAATTGAAAAATTTGCGAAATCTTGGTAGAAAGTCTTTCTCAATATTTTTTAAGGGGAAGTAAGTTTCGTGCAGCTTGTGGTTACAGTTATCGCAGTACCATATCAGGCCGTCTTTGTGAGCATCTTCTCTTTTTCTTTCGATGACTAATCCAACAGAATTTTCGGGGCGTGCTGGTGAGTGTGGAACCTTGGCAGGATGCAAATACATTTCACCTTCTTTGATTGGAACTTTTACAGCTTGACCATCTTCTTGTATTGTTACTTCTATATCTCCCTCAAGCTGGTAAAACAACTCCTCAGTTTCATTATAGTGGTAGTCTTTACGAGCATTCGGCCCGCCTACTATCATAACTATGTAATCTCCAGCATCCTTGTACAAGTTCTTGTTGCCTACAGGAGGCTTTAGTAAGTCTCGATTTTCATCAATCCACTTTTGCAGGTTGAAAGGTCTTTGTATTGCCATGTCAGAGATGTTTATTTTTGAAGAAAAGTTAGGAAAAAAATATGGATTTAAACCTGAAAGGGAAGAGAGCGTTAGTTTGTGGGAGTTCGCAAGGAATGGGATTTGCAATTGCGAAACAGCTAAGTGAAATGGGTGCAGATGTGACTCTCTTTGCTAGGAATGAAGAGTCCCTTCAAAAGGCAGTTGGACTTCTTGAACCTGGGAATCACGATTATTTGGTGGCCGATTTTGATAACCTCAATGCTGTGGAAGAAGAAGCAAAGAAAGGCTTGAAAAAGGGGTATTATCATATTCTCATTAATAATTCAGGTGGTCCCGCTCCAGGTAATCTCTCAGATGCAGACCTATCTGAGTTTGATGTAGGATTAAATCGCCATTTGAAGGTGAGTCATACTTTGCTACAACTGTTATTGCTTGGGATGAAGGAAAGCAACTATGGCAGGGTCGTAAATATAATTTCCACATCTGTGAAAGTTCCAATAGTCGGTCTAGGGGTGAGCAATACTGTACGAGGCGCCATGGCTTCATGGTCGAAGACTTTAGCGAACGAATTAGGCCAGTATGGGATTACCGTAAATAATATCCTTCCCGGATTCATAAATACTGCAAGAATTGAGAGTCTTGTAAAAGGCAAAGCTCAAAAGCAGCAAAAGACTGAAGCTCAAATTGAAGTAGAAATGAAGAAGACAATTCCCGCTGGGAGGTTTGGTGAACCTTCTGAAGTCGCAGCATACGCAGGTTTACTTTGTAGTAAAAGTGGTGCCTATATCAATGGGACTAGCCTTAGGATTGATGGGGGAAGAACAGGTTCTATTTAATGACTATGCAAAAAGTCCAAAACTTTATTGATGGCAAGTACCAAGATCCAATAGGGGGCAAGTACCTTGATAACATCGAACCCGGAAATGGGGAATTATTGGCAACCATTCCCAATTCTACAAAAGAGGATCTTGATAAGGCTGTGATAGCAGCACGCCAAGCGTTTCCAAGCTGGGGTAAAATGTCAATGGACAAAAGAAGTCGAATATTACGTACATCACCTACCTAATATATGGGAATTT
>JABSPG010000016.1:6683-26349 GCA_013214445.1 Ekhidna sp.
GATAGAGGATAACCTAGATGACCTTGCATTGATGGAGAGTCGTGATAATGGGAAGCCCCTTTGGCTTGCCAAGAAGGTCGATATTCCTAGAGCGAGTGCCAATTTCAGGTTTTACGCTTCAGCAATCGTAAATTTTTCTACAGAAGCGCAGGTTTCGGAAGGAGTTATGGTCAACTATACCAGGAGAGCACCGATAGGAATCGTTGGCTGTATTTCACCATGGAACTTGCCGCTATATCTGTTCTCTTGGAAGATTGCTCCAGCATTAGCAATGGGAAATTGCGTGATTGCAAAACCATCCGAATTGACACCTATGACAGCCTTTTTACTTGGAGGACTGGCAAATGAAGCTGGAATGCCAGCGGGAGTTCTGAATATTCTTCATGGAGAAGGAAAGCAGATAGGACAGGCGATTGTGGAGCATGAAGCCACTAAAGCAATATCCTTTACTGGAGGAACAACCACTGGGAAGATCGTTGGGGCTACTGCATCTCAGCAGTTTAAAAAGGTATCACTAGAATTAGGAGGCAAAAATCCAAATATCATTTTTGCAGATTGCGATCTGGAGGAGGCTGTAAAAACTAGCGTAAAAAGTTCTTTCACCAATCAGGGAGAGATTTGCTTATGCGGCTCGCGTATCTTGGTAGAAGATTCGATATATGATCAATTTAAGGATCTTTTCCTTGAAGAATGCAGTAAGTTGATTGTAGGAGACCCACTGCAGCCGAATTCAAATCTGGGAGCTCTTGTCTCAGAGGATCATCTGGGCAAAGTAGATTCGTATGTGCACCTTGCCAAGGAAGAGGGAGGGAAAGTGCTGTTAGGAGGAGAGCGAGTCAACAAACCAGGGTTTTATTACAAGCCGACAGTGATTGAGGGACTTAACGAAACTTGTAGGACTAATCAGGAAGAGATTTTTGGGCCAGTTGTTACGCTCAGTAGGTTTTCTTCTGAAGAGGAGGTAGTTCGAGTTGCGAATTCAACTCGATATGGACTGTCTTGCACCATATGGACTTCAGATCTCAAAAGGGCTCACAGAGTTTCTCATGCAGTTCAGTCTGGGATTATCTGGGTAAACTGTTGGCTAGTGAGAGATCTTAGAACTCCCTTTGGAGGCATGAAGGACTCAGGCATAGGAAGAGAAGGAGGCAATGAGGCTCTAAGATTTTTCTCTGAACCACAAAATGTCTGCATAAAACTGTAAACAAAAAACCCTGACTTTTGCCAGGGTGTTCTATTCGGTATTTTCGTTAGGAATTAAGCAGCATCTCCTACCTTAAGCATTGCGATTTTGAAAGATTTTCTTTCCTTGTGCCCGCAGTATCCACAAGAGTAGTATTTCATTAATTCACCTTCTTCTGTCTCAGAGGCAGCTTGAATCACTTCTTCTCTATCCACCTTCAAGGTTTGATAGTTACAGTTGCTGCACTGTAGTGCATGTAGTCGCCCGTTATATTTTTCAATTTTCGTAAAACCTGACTCTTCGTCGATCCACACATCGTAATCAACTGAAAACGCATCTTCTTCAGCTTGCATTCCTTCGTCTAGATACACATCTTCCTCTTCCTCACTCAACAACTTCATTTTTCTACCATCAGGAGAAGTTCGAGGAGTGTACCTCAATTTCTTTAGACGCTTTTCAATAAAGAACGGGTAGTAGAACTTTAAGATGTTTTGAATGATTACTCCTAGAATAACGGCGAGCATCGAGCTCATGAAGAGTCTCACAAAAAACCATAACCAAGTGGTTTCAGAAAAAAGTGTGTTGAAGAACAATGTTCCTCCAACGATAACAAGCAGAGTACCATTCCACAACATGTTAATCTCATGCATGTTAATGTAATCGTATCTGGTTTTGAAATCAGATGTTGTCATCAGTTTGAGATAATGGCCCAATAAAATCAAGATCCCAACACCAGCAACGGCTAGTGCTAGATATCCTCCGTATTTGTTCCAGTTATCTAGTAGTTCAGGTGAAATAAAGTCAGTCATAGCGTCTATTTGTTAGGTCGGATAAAGTCCGAGTACAAAAATGTCACAATTTTTTAAAACTCAACTACCCAAATTAAAACAACAAGTATGATAAATCTTGCGATTCAAGTGTAAAATATCAAAAAAATGTAATTCTGCCAATGTAGCCTCCTGAGGTTCTCTTTTGTGCTAGGTATTCAGGCACTAAAATTGACGAGTGTTGAATTGCTGCGGAAATAAAGATGAAAAACAATGCCTACGCTATATAGCTTATCTCTTCTTTCGTTTAATTAAGTTTATGAAATTTGCCCAAGCAAAGGGATTTAGGAATTGATTTTGAGGAGGTGAGTACCTGTTGATATAGGCCTGCCTTTGTTGTTGCATAAAATACTGATGGTTGGCATTTGGAGAAGCAGGAAGGTCTCGATACGCTTCTGTCATGATTTCGCTATTGAGCCATTGATAAATATTGGCGTACTCTTTTCTTTCTGGCAACTCCATGGTGATCAAAGCCTCTTTAAACATACTTTCGGTAGGATACGGCCTGATCTCCACTTCCTCTAAGAAAATAATATCATCTTGCAGAGCTATGACCACCCTCAAGCTTGATTCATTTTCGTGAGGGGGGATAATAAAATACGCTCTTTTATAACCAACGGCGCTAAAAATGATGCTATCTCCTTCAAGAACAGGCATTGAGAAAAAACCATATGGATTTGTGGTGGTGCCTCGGCCAGATTTTGGGATATAGACGTGCGTCCCAGGAACCACCGATACACTGTCTGGACCAAAAACTACTCCTGTGAATTGAATCACTTTTGTGACTTCTTCTTGACAAAAAGTGAATGTGCTAATAGTTAGGAAAATAATTGTTAGCGTATATCTCAAATTCGTGTTCTTTGAGTAGATAAAAGAGATTTAAGCAATAAAAGTTTAACTTCGGTAAAAGTAGTCAAAAAATGAGGCTCAAGAATTTCAATCTGTTGTACGGGACTCAAATTTTTAAGTCCTTCGCAGACGAATCTCGCACACGTATTATTCACCTCTTATATCGCCAAGAAGAACTTTGCATATCAGATTTAGAGGCCATTTTGGATTTTACTCAAACAAAAACATCCCGTCACATAACTTACCTGAGAAACGCTGGTTTAGTTACTTTCAGGAAGTACGACCAGTGGGTTTTTTATAGCATCAAGGAAGAAGGATATGATATGGTGAAACAGATCTTTGAATTTCTAAGTAAAGATCCAATTCTTCGCAAGGATTTGGAGGTATACAGTACTATGAATGCAAATCGAGCACTTGCAAAGAATAAAATCGAGGCTAAAAAATATATGGGGTGAAAGGTATTGAGCATATTTTCTTCGATTTAGACCACACTTTATGGGACTATGATCGGAGTGCGAAGGAGACCTTGCTTGAGATTTATGGTGATTTAGGATTGTCAACGAGTATTAGTGAAAAGAAATTCGTGAATACATTCTATGCTGTGAATGAAAAGCTCTGGGTGAAGTACAATAATGGTGAAATTAATAGGGAGTATATCAAAAATGAGCGATTCAAGGAGATCTTTCGAAATACTGGAATAGATAGTCAGAAGACTGAATGGGCTTCAGATTATTTTTTGAGTAATTGCTCCTTGAAGCCTTATCTGATGGAAGATGCATTGACAGCCTTGCGATATCTCTCTGGTCGCTACAAACTCCATATCATAACAAATGGATTCTTAGATGCACAGACTAGGAAGCTATCAAGCTCAGGAATAGCGAGTTTTTTTGAAGTGATGGTCACTTCTGAGTGTGCCAATGCTCGAAAGCCCAGTAGTGAAATATTTGAATACTCTTTAAACGAAGCTAAAGCTAGTAAATCAAATAGCATTATGATTGGGGATAATTCCAAAACCGACATTTCTGGCGCAAGAGATTTTGGTTTGAAAACGGTATTCTACGATCCCAGCGGAAGAAAAAGATCACTTGCTGATTTTACCATTTACTCGCATATTGAGTTACTCAAACTGTTTTGATTTGCTCATTTTCTGGTACTTTCCTCCTTATTGATTTCGATTAGAAGACGTTAAATTTGCCCAATCAACATTAAAACAAATTCGAAATGCCAAAAGGAAATTTTTTCGTACCAGAACCAATAAATGAACCGGTGTTAAGCTATGCTCCTGGAACACCAGCTAGAGAAGAACTTCTCGCAAAGTATAAGGAGATGTACGGTCAAAAAATTGACGCTCCTATGTTCATTGGAGATAAAGAAGTGCATACGGATAATAAAATAGTGATGACTTGCCCCCATGATCATCAGCATGTTCTTGGTAGTTTTTCCGAAGGAGACAGCTCGCATGTCACAGCCGCCATTGATGCCGCCTTAGCCGCTAAGGAAGATTGGGAGAAAATGACTTGGGAGAACAGAGCTAGTATTTTCCTGAAAGCTGCTGATTTGATTGCAGGTCCGTACAGATCAAAAATTAATGCTGCTACCATGCTAGGTCAGGGAAAAAATGTTCATCAGGCTGAGATAGATGCTGCTTGCGAATTCATCGATTTCCTTCGCTTCAATGTTTCCTTTATGCAGGAGTTGTATATGCAGCAGCCGATTTCTTCAGAGGGTATTTGGAATCGAATGGAATATAGAGCTCTTGAAGGTTTTCTGTTCGCCATTACACCATTCAATTTCACTGCTATTTCCGGAAATTTGCCGGCCGCTCCGGCAATGCTAGGAAATACCATAGTTTGGAAGCCAAGCTATACCCAAGTGTATTCTGCTCAGGTTATCATGGAAGTCTTTAAAAAAGCAGGTCTGCCTGATGGGGTGATAAATTTGATATATGTTGATGGACCAGTTGCAGGTGAAGTGGTCTTCAATCATCCGGATTTCGCTGGGTTGCATTTTACTGGATCAACGGGTGTTTTTAAGTCACTTTGGAAAACCATAGGCGCCAATTTAGATACATACAAGACCTACCCGAGAATTGTAGGTGAAACTGGTGGAAAGGATTTTGTGGTTGCACATAAGTCTGCTGATGCAAAGGAGTTAGCCACAGGATTGGTGAGAGGTGCATTCGAATTTCAAGGACAGAAATGCAGTGCTGCTTCAAGAGCTTACATACCTTCTAATTTATGGGAGGATGTAAAAAAATACATGATTGAAGATTTGAATTCAATCAAAATGGGGTCTCCCGAAGATCCTTCCAATTTTGTAAATGCGGTAATCGATGGAGTCGCTTTCAAAAAGATCACAAATTATATAGATCAGGCAAAGTCAGATGCAGAAGTCGAAATAGTTGCAGGTGGGAATTATGACGATTCAAAAGGTTGGTTTGTGAGTCCCACAGTAATTGAAGCTAAAGACCCTAAATACCGAACAATGTGTGAGGAAATTTTTGGACCTGTGTTGACTGTACACATTTACGATAAAGATAAGTTTGAAGAAATACTGGATGTTGTTGATGAAACATCGCCATACGCACTTACTGGAGCGATCTTTAGCAAAGATCGGTACGCTGTAGATTTGGCTACCTATAAGTTGCGCAATGCCGCAGGAAACTTCTACATTAATGATAAGCCGACTGGAGCTGTCGTAGGCCAGCAGCCTTTTGGAGGCGCCAGAGGTTCAGGTACAAATGATAAAGCAGGAGCAATGATGAACTTGATGAGATGGGTCAGTGCCCGCACGATCAAAGAAACCTTTGTTTCTCCAACTGATTATAGATATCCTTTTTTAGGTTAAGATGTTAAGGCCATTTCATTTAGCAGTTCCGGTAAGAGACTTGGGTGCGGCTCGGGTCTTTTACAGGGATGTTATGGGTTTTGAAGAAGGTAGATCATCTGATAAGTGGGTGGATTTCAATTTCTATGGGCATCAATTTGTCATTCATGAAGTCTCCTCTTCTCAAGAGTCCGAAATAAATCCAGTGGATGGAAAAGAGGTTCCGGTACCACATTTTGGTGTAGTCCTTAATCGAGATGATTGGGATGATTTAGCCAAAAGATTGCAATCTAGAGACATTCAATTCGTCATAGATCCTTATGTTCGATTTGAAGGACAAGTTGGTGAACAAGCGACTATGTTTTTTAAAGATCCTTCTGGAAATGCGTTAGAGTTCAAGGCTTTTAAGGATGACGAACAGATTTTCGCTAAATAGGTAGAATTGGTATGAGTAATGCAGCAGACAGTCCGATAGAGTTGTTAATGAAGCTCACAAAGTCTGAAGCATTGCAAAAGGGTAAGTTTAAGGATTTTACTCAAGAATTGACTCAATTGCTCTGTTCCTCACTTGATGCATCAAAGAGTGCCTTCTGGTTGTACAGGGCAGAAAGTGACAACTTCGTTAGTATTCAAACGCTCGATGGAGAAGCAAATCTGGCTTCCAGCGGTGAGATCTTTTCATCCAAAGAATTCCCAAGCTTTTCAGAAAAGTTGAAGAATGAACTTTTGGTGCAAGTAGATAACAATGCGCAAAATGAAGAGCTGAAAAACTTCAAAGAGAAGGTTGTTTTGACAAACAGAATAGGTAGTTGGGTTGGTATTCAGGTCTGGAATAAGAATAGACTATTTGGGATCCTTTGTTTAGAATGGAAGGGAAAGAGGGAAGTTGGAGATCGTGATAAGTTGGTTCTGACTGCAGCGGCTTCCATGGTGAGTCAGTGTTACGACGCGCTAATGAGAATAAAGGAGGGTTTCTTGCATAAGAATGAGGTTTCAAATTTAAAAGAGGAAGAAAAAGAGAAGGAAAAACTTGCAAAAAAGCTTTCTGACCATGCCTTCTATACCTCCCATAGCGTGAGACATCCCCTTACAACGATTTTAGCACTTGTGGATCTGATCAAGCTTAACTGGGAAAATAGAGAATCGTATGAGGAACTATTACAGCAGTTGAAGATAGAGACTATGAAATTGGATGATACAATTCGTGTGATGACCGCTAAAATTGAATTAGATTAGACAGCTGTCTATAATTACCACCGCCAAAATGAATAGAAGACCTAATCGTATCAAAGAAGTAATTCTAAAGCGCAGCACCTTCATTATTTTCCTGATATTGATTTTGGGCGCTTTTGGACTGCTTCGTATTGTTACTACCCACAAGGATATTGATGATGTCGCAAATATTGATTTGCCAATCATTGAAATTCTAACCCAAATCGAGACAAATCAGCTTGAACAATCAATAAATTTTGAACGTACGATCAGATATGCTGAAGAATTGACTCCTGGAAATGATTTTGCTCTTCAGGGTTTTGTGATGGCTGATAGCACCTTTAGATATTTAGCCCAATTGGTTGATATCGATTTGCTTGAAGCGGAACATCAAGTTGCAGAAGCATTAAAACAGACTAAGCAGGAAGCACAACGGATAAAGTTGAAAGGTCTCCTGCTTTCCATCAAAAAGTTAGAAAGCGATCATACAAGCTATGAGAAGCATGCATTGGAAGTTATAGATTTATTAGAAGTAGGAAGAATTGAGGAGGCTGTCTTTGCTTCGGAGCGAGTAGAGCAAGAAGAAAATCAATTCAATAAGCAAGTGGAAGGAGTCCTAATGAGGCATGAAATGTTCACAGAGGCACTTGTGAAAATTGTGGAGCAGGAAGAGGTTTTGTCAATGAAGTGGATCGTTACCTTGACCCTTCTCTTTATCATCTTGTCTCTTCTGGCTGTATACACATTCAGCTACAAAATTTGGAGACCCTTGGAGGACATTCGAACTGGTGCTGAAAGAATTGGAAGTGGCAACCTAGATGCTAGGGTCAAGTTAACTTCAAGTAGCATCACAAGTGATATTGTGGAGTCTTTTAACTCAATGGCTGATCGGTTGGCATATTCTCAGAAAGAAATTGATCGTTTTGTAAGTTTTTCCTACCGAACTGCAGACGATCTGAAAGCGCCAATCACAAATCTTGCATCGCTGCTGGATATGTTGGGTAAGGACAATATGAATCCCTCAAACTTCAAGGCGATTTTGAATAACGCTAGGAAGACCAATCAGCAAATGGAAAAGACGGTATCTTCTCTTGTCGAAGTGAATAAAGTGAGAGAGGAGCTAATGGCAGACAAGGAAAACTTAGATTTTAGTCAGGTATTTGGGGAAGTTTTGAATGCATTAGCTGGAAAGCTCAAGTCTGCAGGTGCTGGCATTAAAAAGGATTTTTCAGAGTGTGAAAGGATAGACTATCCCAAAGCACAATTAGAAACTATCTTAAAGCATTTAATCTTAAATTCAATAGCATACAGAGATCCAGAAAAGACACTACAGATAAAAATTAAGTCCAAGAGCATAAATGGCCATACTACCATTATTGTCAAGGATAATGGATTGGGCTTTGATTCAATAAAATACAAAGATGAAATATTCAAGCCATATACAAGGTTACATGCGCATGTCGATGGTTCAGGTTTGGGTCTTTACATTGTAAAAATGATCGTAGATTTTCATAGAGGAGGTGTCAGGATAGAAAGTCAGCCTAGAAATGGCGCAACCTTCGCTATACGATTAAATTAATTTTTCTCGAGGTGGCTCTCATAAATTGAGTCAAGCAATTCGGGAGATAGCGGTTTTGAAATAAATGCCGTAATACAATCTGATTCGGCTGCTCTCTCTTCATCTTTTGTAGAAATGGATGAAGTCAACATTATCACTTTTACTTCTTGACTGATTTCTAGTTTCTCGTATTCTTCAATGAAATCCCAGCCATTTTGATCAGGCATATTTAGATCAAGAAAAACTATATCTGGGCTTTCGTCAGAGCCTTTAGTGGAGCTTAAAAAATCAATGGCATCAGAGACGGTATTGATGGCCTGAACGTCTCCTGCAAATTTAGCGTGCTTAATGATGACAGAATTAATCGAGTTAACGATATCGTCATCATCGATCAGCAACACTTTATTGAATTTGTTCAAGGCAGATTAGTGGTTTACATCTTTAAATTTATAAAAGCAGAGTAGAAAATAGATTCTACTAGGTACTTAATTTTCAAATTTCTTAGTTCAAGCAATTTGAAGTGAATGATTTACAGCTGTTTAATGCAATCAGAAGCTTGCGCGGTACCCTTAAGTATCTAGAATTCTGCTGTGCTGAATCGGTTAATACACAAGCTTTTTAATAAAAAAAGCTCAGCAAGAATGCTGAGCTTATGCTCTCCCTCTTGGGCTCGAACCAAGGACCCTCTGATTAACAGTCAGATGCTCTAACCAGCTGAGCTAAGGGAGAATTTCTTTAAAAAGGACTGCAAATGTAACCATCCACTTCACAATTCTCAATGTACTAGAAGAAAAAAAGTGGAATTCTTTTTTATGACGCAAAAAACGTCATAATGGCATATTTTTCAACTTGATTTTCACACTATTGCGCCATAATGGCATGATTTCGAATCAATTTTAGCCTTGGTATAGATTTCGATCTAGGGATAATCGAAATCGAAATTTGAAACATAAAACAACTATTAAAATGGGACTTATTAAATACAATAACAATGATTACAGACCTACAACTTTTAGACATTTTGTAGATCGTTTTTTTAATGACGACTTTGTTGGGGGGGCAGCACCCTCTTTTTCTCCAAAAGTTGACATTGCTGAGACTGATAAAGAGTTCGAAATCCAGTTACATGTTCCAGGGATGAACAAAGCTGATTTCAAAATTGACTTGAATAAAGATCAGATTACCGTAAGTGGAGAGAGAAAATTTGAAAATGAAAAGAAAGACAGAAACTTCCACAGTGTTGAGAGCTACTATGGATCATTCAATAGGACATTCTATTTGCCGGATGTCATTAACAAAGAAAAAGTAGATGCTTCTTATCAAGATGGAATTCTGACCATTAGTCTTCCAAAAGATGAGAAGAGAGCTACTAAAAAGCATATTGCAGTTAAGTAAGTGCTTTGAGTTGGTGATTTGGGGTATCCGCCGCTGGTGGATACCCTTTTTTGTTAATATTGGTTAATGCTTGACAGACGGAGCTTATTAGGAAAACCTAATCTTGAATATTTCGGTATAGTAATAAGGCAAAAACACAGATATGAATAAAAGCAGTTTAATCTTGGCAATGATTTTTTCCTCCATTTTTGGAGGGGGCGTTGCAATAGTAGGGTATTCGGTTCTAGTTCCACAGGAGGCAAAGATGCAGCAGGCAGTTGCCTCTACTAATCCGGTCAGTCTCACCAACTACGTATTTGATTCTTCAGATTTTGTAGTGCCTGAAGGTCTTAATTTCGTATTTGCTGCAAAAAATGCCACACCATCAGTTGTGCATATTCGCACAACTTACAAGAATGGAATGAGAGCAAATACTCCCTTTAATGAGTTTTTTAAAGATTACTTTGGAGAGAGATATGAACGCAGAGGAGGTCCTTCAAGAGGGGCAGGATCTGGTGTAGTGATTTCTCCAGATGGATACATTGTTACCAACAACCATGTGATCGAAAGTGCTGATGAAATTGAAGTCGTCTTAAATGATAACAGAAGCTACGAAGCTAAGGTTGTTGGTGTTGATGAAGATACAGATTTAGCAGTATTGAAAATCCGAGAGAACAACTTGGTCTCTGTGCAGTGGGGCAACTCGGATAATATAAATATTGGAGAATGGGTCCTTGCGATCGGAAATCCATATGAGTTTAGGTCCACTGTTACTGCTGGAATTATCAGCGCCAAGGGGAGAAATATTAACATCCTGGATGGTGACTACAGGATTGAATCTTTCATCCAGACCGATGCCGCCGTAAATCCCGGAAACAGCGGTGGTGCTCTTGTTAATCTTAATGGTGAGCTAGTTGGAATTAACACAGCAATTGCCTCTCCATCGGGTGCTTTTGCTGGTTATTCTTTTGCAGTGCCTGTTTCACTCGTTCAGAAAGTTGTGGGAGATCTAATAGAATATGGTGCCGTTCAGAGAGCACTGCTTGGAATTTCAATCTTCGATGTAAATGCACAAGTGGCAGAAGACAATGATCTTAATGTCTTGAATGGAATTTTTGTTCGTGCTGTGATGGATGGTAAGGCTGCAGATCTTGCCGGTATTGAGGGTGGAGATGTAATTGTAGCAATAGATGACAAGCCCGTAAATAATGTGGCACAGTTACAAGAACAAATTGCAATCAAAAGACCGGGAGATGAAGTAGAAGTTAAATTTATTCGTGGCGGAAAGGAAAAAATCACTATTGCAAAGCTACGTAATGAGCAGGGGACTTTAGATGTTGTGGAGCTTGCAGAGGACTTTACAATTGAAGGGGCCACTTTCGTAGACATTTCAGATGACTTGCTTGACAAGTTGAATATTGACGGAGGAGTCCAAATTGCAGAATTGGGAGATGGTAAGTGGAGAGATGTACGAATGAAGGAAGGTTTTATAATTACAGGTATTGACAATGAAAAGATTCGAGGCATTAGAGATCTTGAAAACTACTTTAAGCGTCCGCGGACAGATGGAATACTGATAGAAGGGTTGTATCCTGATGGAAGTAAAGCACATTATGGTTTAGGGCTGTAGATTGTAAAAAATAACAAATGGAAGGTCTGTCTTGTGGCAGGCCTTTTTTATTACATACCTTCGAACAGGTGATAGATATTTCAGTCATAGGAGGGGGATTAGCTGGCTTAATTAATGCCATCCTTTTGAATCGAGCAGGTTTGTCCGTGATTCTTTTTGAAGAAAAGAGGTATCCGTTTCATCGAGTCTGTGGAGAGTATATTTCAAATGAAGTGATACCTTTTCTAAAGAAACAAGACTTGTTTCCCACGGAATTCAATCCTTCCGACATCAAAAGATTCCATTTAAGTTCGATATCGGGCAAAAGTCTCAAAATGCCGC
Source organism: Ekhidna sp. (assembly GCA_013214445.1). Classification (GTDB taxonomy): domain Bacteria; phylum Bacteroidota; class Bacteroidia; order Cytophagales; family Cyclobacteriaceae; genus Ekhidna. The sequence goes on from JABSPG010000016.1 coordinate 18,464, forward strand.
TCGACTTAGGAGGCTTTGGTGTTAGCAGGTATTCCTTTGATCACTGGCTGGCAATGTTAGCCGAGAGGGAAGGCGTAAAGATCATCCATAGACGAGTGAATCGGATTGATTTTGATGATGATACTTTCCGTTTGCAAGACAAAGAAGGAGACAATTATTTATCTAAGATTGCTATAGGTGCAGTGGGGAAAAGAAGTTTGCTTGATAAAAATCTCAATCGGCCTTTTTTCTCTAAAAAATCTCCCTATGTGGGGGTCAAATATCATATCAAAACAGATCGAGTTGGAGAAGATGTGATTGCTCTTCACAATTTTAAAGGTGGGTACTGTGGAGTTAGCCGGATAGAAAATGACACCTTCAACTTATGCTACCTCTCGCATCGAGAGGGTATTCGCAAATATGGTTCGTTGGAAGATATGGAAAATCAGACTGTGAAGAAAAATCCATTTCTCAAGGAAATCTTCAATTCGTCCGATTTCTTATTTGAAAAGCCACTAGTGATTAATGAAATTACTTTTCAAAAAAAGGAACCGGTATTTAGACACATCTTAATGTCTGGCGATGCAGCGGGGATGATAACACCCCTTTGTGGAAATGGAATGGCCATGGCAATACATTCCTCTAAGGTTTTAAGTGAGATGATTGTTGAAAATTGGAATAGGGGATTTAATCGGGATGAATTGGAGACGATGTACACCAGAAAATGGAATATTTTGTTTGCAAACAGACTTTTAGCTGGCCGTAGCATTCAGAAGCTTTTTGGTGCTCCATTGACATCCGAATTTGCTGTGAAAGCAGGACAGACCTTTAGGCCTTTTGCTAATTATTTGATGGGGAAGACACACGGAAAGCCTTTTAGCTAAGCCAAAGGAAGAGAAAGTAGCCATTAAGCATCGATGAGGAAATGAAGTTAAGCTTCATGGTCGAGTCAAAATTTGCGGCTCCAATATCCTTTCGTGTTTTTAAATACCACCAAGCGAAATATATAAGCACTGGAAGCATGGCTACACCAAATAGTAGTGCTTTTTCTAAAGAGAAAGAAACGCTGAAATAATAGAAGAACCCTACACTCGCGAATAAAAAAGCTATAGCAGTAAAGTGAAATGTACCTAAAATCCCCAGTTTCTGACTAATGGTAATATCTCCTCGTTCCCTGTCCTCTTCATGTTGATAGATCTGCGTCATTGGGTATGATCCCAATAGCAATACAGTGCTCAAGATTGCTGGGAGTTGGATGTTAAGTTCAAAGGTTGCCTCGAAACCGATTGAATTTATAGCCAGGTAACTCATCAAGAAGGTGAAGTATCCTTGAAAAATGCCAGCCGCAAGCCATCCAGTGATGGGCATCTTCTTCAGACGAATGCTTGGATGACTGTAGGCCTTAGACACCAGTCCGTATATAAGAACCATAAGCATAAACTCTAAAGAAATGTATAGTGCTAGAATAAGAGCAATTGCATCCAGGACTATCGAAACTGTGTAAAGATTCTTTGTGGTCTTGGGTGGTTTGCGAAGGCCACCAATACTACCCTCATCTTTATCGAAGTAAGAGTTGTAACCATTACTTGCAGGGTAAACTAAAAAGTGTAGCAGAAAAAATACTAGAATCAGATTTAGTTGATCTGGTTCTTTCGAAGCAGCCAAGGCCAATAGAAAAACAGGTAGGAGAAAAAAAGAAAAGGGAATCCTTAAATGAAGTAAAGTAGATTTTTTCAAGCTTGAGTATTCTTCTCGACCAAAAGTTGGTTAATATTAATGAACTACTTCCAAATGGCAACATTTATAAACTCCATAGGTACCTCATTACCCGATCATCGAGCAAGTCAAGATCGGATTGCCGACTTCATGGTCAATCACTTGCAGTTGGATAATCGTGAAGAACGGAAACTCAGGGTTTTATATAAGGCGACAGGGATTAAGCATCGATTTTCAGTATTAAAGGATTTCAGTCAAGATTTAAATGGCAAAAGCTTTTTCAAAGAAGACCATGCATTCCCCTCAGCAAAACCAAGGATGTTGGTTTATGAGGAAAATGCCATCGTTCTAGCAGAGAATGCTTGCCTCGAGGCTATAAGTCTTTCTGGTGTAAACAAGGACCATATTACCCATCTGGTTGCGGTAAGCTGTACAGGGATGTATGCACCTGGCTTGGATATAGAGCTGGTGGATCGATTGAATTTAAACACATCGACTCAACGTACATCTATCAATTTTATGGGCTGCTATGCTGCTTTTAATGCCATGAAGGTGGCCAACAGCATTGTGTCATCGGATAAGAATGCCACGGTATTAATTGTATGTGTTGAGTTGTGCAGCATTCATTTGCAACAAAAAAAAGATGATGAGAACCTGCTTGCTAATGCTATTTTCGGGGATGGAGCCGCAGCAATGATTGTGTCTTCAAAGGCAAAAAATCGCTCCTTAGAAATGGTAAACTTTTTTAATGATCTAGCGCTGCATGCTCGAGATGAAATGGGCTGGTATATTGGAGACCATGGTTTTGAAATGCACCTAAGCGCAAAAGTTCCTGATGTTATCAAGGAAGGTATAGGTGAGTTGACTGATAGACTTTTGAATAAAATAGCCTTGAATATTGAAGATGTCCACTTCTTTGCAATCCATCCAGGAGGAAAAAGGATACTTGATGTGATAGAGGAAAAGCTGAAAATCACCAAGGCGCAGAACAATCCGGCGAGAGAAATTTTAAAGACTCATGGGAATATGTCTTCCCCTACCGTGCTTTTTGTTTTGAAGCACATCTTGGATAAGGCCAAGGTTGAAGACAATGACAAAAACATCCTCAGTTTTGCTTTTGGTCCCGGCCTGACTCTTGAGAGTACCGTTTTAAAAACGTATATCGATGCTTGAAAAAAGGTCCGAGGAGATTGAAATTATGGATGACCTTTCAATCTCGGGTGAGGTGGTGAACCAGACTCTTCGGGAGCTAAATACAATTAATCGGAGATTAGGTGGTAACCAAATCTCAGTGTCATCTTTCAAGAACTTAGTTGGTGCATCAAAAAGGAAGAAAGTGACTTTAGCTGACCTTGGTTGTGGAGGAGGAGACATTATGGTCGAAATGGCAAAGTGGTGCAGAGGAAATAAGATTACAGCCACACTGAGCGGTATTGATGCAAATCCAAGCATCATATCATATGCCGAGGAGAACACTAGTTCTTATGCCGAAATTAATTATCAGGCTGTTAATATTTTTAGTGATGAGTTCAAGTCTCAAAAATTTGATTTGATTCATTGTTGTCTTTTTGTACATCATTTTAGCAATAAGCAGCTAATACAACTTTTTCGTCAGTTTAGAGATCAAGCAAAGTTGGGTGTAATTATAAATGACTTGCACCGTCACCCACTAGCCTATTGGAGCATCTCTTGGCTCACCAGTCTTTTTTCAAAATCAGCTATGGTCAAAAACGATGCTGCGGTATCAGTAGCACGAGGTTTCAAAAGAAAAGAGCTGGAGGAGATTTTGAGAAACGCAGGAATTACTGATTATCAGCTCAGTTGGAAATGGGCTTTTCGATGGCGCTTGGTTTTCTAATCATCTCCAATCACCGAAAATCAGATTGCCTTTGGCCTCCGAATTTTCAGATTTAAAAAAATTGTTCAAGGCTTGAACCATTTCATCCGAAGAAATGAAATCGTCACTGTTTCTATCAAGTTCTTCAAATCCTTGAATTGCAGAATCATTAGGAATATTGTAGATCATCAGCATATTAGCGTACTCTTCTCTTGATATCAATTTGTCTTTATTGACATCAAACAAGTCGAATACATGTCTTGAGGTTCGCTGGATGTAATGATCTAGAATACCATTATCTACTGACTCAATTTGATCTCTAAAAAATGCAATCCAATCCCAAAGGGTAAGGGTAAGCTCAGGGTTATGCAAATCTGCCAGCAGCTGAACAAATAGTCTGTGCGATTTTAGAAGAATAAGTCGAGCCCCTCTGGAATTTTCATCAATCCCGAGTTGGCTGACAATCTTTTTGCCAACATTGACAAAATCATCAGGCTGTAGCTGTCCATTCCGATCAATATCTAGCACATTAAAGAAGTGGTGAACTTTCTTCTTTGGTGTTTCAGAAAATACAGATCGGGGGCGTTCGTGTAATTTGGTGGTACTGTTCCCCATTATAATGCCTCACAATTTACAAAAATATTTTCACCATTACATGCATTTCTTAGCTTTGCGTCCCAATTCTTAAAATAACACAACAAAATGTCCCAAGATATTCAGATGATCCTTAGTAAGCTTCAAGTTGAGGCTGAAAACAAAGGTGCTGCCGTTGGCCACAAGTGGCTTGATTCTAGCGGAGCAAAGCTTTCTTCCTATTCCCCAGTAGATGGGAAAGTCATAGCAGAAGTGACCCTTGCTGATGAGCAAGCATATAACCAAGTGATTGATGAGGCGCAGGCCGCTTTCAAGGAGTGGAGGCTACTTCCTGCCCCTCAGAGAGGTGAAGTGGTGCGGCAGCTTGGTAACGAATTGAGGGAATATAAGCAGGAACTTGGTTCGCTAGTGTCGTATGAAATGGGTAAATCCCTTCAAGAAGGACTTGGCGAAGTACAGGAGATGATTGACATCTGTGATTTTGCTGTTGGCCTTTCAAGACAATTGTACGGTCTCACCATGCACTCCGAGCGTCCTTCGCACCGGATGTACGAGCAGTGGCATCCACTTGGTATTGTCGGCATAATTTCCGCATTTAATTTTCCTGTAGCTGTTTGGTCTTGGAATGCTGCTCTGGCTTGGGTATGTGGAGATGTGTGTGTTTGGAAGCCATCTGAAAAGGCACCCATTTCTGCAATTGCTTGCCAAAAAATAGCGCAAAGGGTATTTGAGAAAAACGGCATTCACCCAGGAGTATGCGGGCTTGTGATTGGTGATGTGGAAATCGGTAAGAAACTCGCCGCTGATACAAGAGTTCCTTTGATTTCTGCAACTGGTTCAACCCGAATGGGTAAGGCTGTGGGCGAAGTAGTAGGAGCAAGGTTAGGAAAACACATTCTTGAACTGGGAGGAAATAATGCAATCATCATCTCAGAGCATGCCGATTTAAATATTGTTATTCCTGGAGCCGTATTTGGAGCTGTAGGAACAGCGGGACAAAGGTGTACTTCTACAAGAAGATTAATCATACACGAGAGCCAGTACGAGGAAGTAAAGCAGCGCTTGGTTAAGGCATATGGACAATTGCGGATTGGTGATCCATTGGATGAAAACAATCATGTGGGACCACTTATCGATCAAGATGCCGTGAAAATGTATCAGTCTGCTATTGAAAAAGTAAAAGAAGAGGGTGGTTCGGCAGTTATTGATGGTGAAGTGCTATCTGGTGCAGGCTATGAGTCGGGTTGCTATGTGAAGCCTGCAATCTTCGAAGCTGAGGCTGATTATGAAATTGTGTGCAATGAGACGTTTGCGCCAATCTTGTACTTAATGAAGTATGCTACCATTGAAGAAGCTATTGAGATTCAAAATGCAGTGCCTCAGGGACTTTCTTCAGCTATCATGACTACCAATATTCGAGAATCAGAATTGTTTCTTTCACACGCCGGATCCGATTGTGGAATTGCCAATGTCAATATTGGTACGTCCGGGGCTGAGATTGGAGGAGCTTTTGGAGGAGAAAAAGAAACTGGAGGTGGACGAGAGTCTGGTTCGGATGCATGGAAAGCTTACATGAGAAGACAAACCAACACGATCAACTACTCTACAGAACTACCACTCGCACAGGGGATTAAGTTTGAATTATAGTTGAAAGAAAGCAGTGACTAGTCCTAAATAAGCGTTACAGTTTTACAAGGACAAATAATTAGATAGCATCGAGGATTACTTCGGTGCTATTTTCCGCTGGTCTTAGTCTTTACTTTCTCCCGATTGACTAGACCAAGCAAAAATCTAGTGTCATTTTGTTCACCAACTGACAAATCCTAAAACAAGCTTTTCATAAATAATAATAAACCGCTTTTTTCACGTTCAAATACAAGTTGATCTTTCGGATCGACTTCTAAAAGCAGAAGATACTCCCTTGATGCTAGTCAGGAGTAGGTTAGTGAACGGAGCGGCTCAAAAGTGAGCCGCCCTTTTATTTTGCGGCTTTTAAGATGTTCTGAATTTGCACTAAATGTCTATCCTCGTGTGCAAGTAGAAACTGAAAGCATTCAGGGATATAGAACTTTACTTTTTCGCCAAGTGCAGTCGGGATCTTTCTTCCAGCTAGATTTTTCTTTCTGGCGCTTTTTATTAGCTCATTGAAGTACTCTTTCTTATCAAGATACGTTTGGATGGCATCTTCCAGTTTGTCGTGATTTTCAGGTTGGAAGAAACTAAATGTATTCATCTTGAAACGAACCTTTTGACCCTTTGGCTTTTGTGAGTATATGGAAAGCCTGCCTAGTAGGGTTCGTTGCATCGGAGAACTCTCGCCATTACTTTCTGGGGATTGCTCTATGACACTTTTGAAGTTAGGCTCATAGAGTTCGTATACTTTCGTTAAATGATCTAACACCTCTAGTACGGACCATTTTTTTGAATTTTCCTTCCAATTTAGCACACTAGAGGATTTTCGTCCTATCTCTGATTTTATGTAGTGCGCATTTCTGTTTGAATGCTCAAGCATCTGTTCATAGTTGACTTCCATATTCTTTTGTTTTTTGACAAGTCAAACTTCCACCTTTCCCTGAATATAAAAATTGATCCAGATCAATTAATCTCGAAGAGCCCTTAAACGACTAAATGTTTCTGGTGTCATGTTTAGATAGCTAGCCAGATATTTTTGTGGAATCTGAAGTAATTCTTCGGGGCATCTTTTAATGAAGGCGTCAAAACGCTCTTTTGCAGTCATTGTGAGCATTTCCACTTCTCGCTTACCGCGACCAAATAGTATCGTTTCCATGAAGTGAGTTCGCCATTGGTAGAATTCTGGAAATTGGTGAAAAAGCTCATCGTAATCCTCCTTGCTGATAGCTATCAAGGTACTGTCCCTTAATGCTTCCATAAAATAGCTGGAGGGTTGTTGCTGAATGAAGGAATCATAAATCCCTGAGGGAGATCCTTGGTACGAAAAACCAAAAATGGCTTTTTCACCTTTGCTGTTGAGCAGGTATCCTGCCTGAACTCCTGAAAGAGCGAAATAAAAATACCTAGCTACCCTCCCGCCTTCAACCAGAAACTCCTTTGCTGCATACTTTCTGACTTTAAAACGGTCAAGTAGAAAATCATATGCATCCTCGCTAATGTTTACATACCTCCCAAAATTGGAATTCAAAACCAACTTTATTTGGCCTTCAAGCTCGTTCATTTGAGTAATTTCATGGCAGTGCTTAAGTGGAGATCGTTTCTCATTCGATCGTCGATCGACATTTGTGATACATCCTTGTAATTTGCTGCCGATTGATCAATAAAATAGTCTGGAAGAATACCTTTTGCCTGCCAGGAATTCCCTTTAGGGCTGTACATCGCGCTTGTGATAAACTTCAATCGATAATCGTTCTTGAGGGTGAAGGTGGTTTCAATTACACCTTTGCCAAAAGTTCTTTTTCCAATCAGTACCGCTCGGTTTTGATCTTGAAGTGCACTTGCAATGATCTCCGCAGCGGAGGCGGTGTTTTCATTAATTAATACGGCCATTTTGAGTTCATGAAACTGATCAGTCTCTGCTATGTAGTTTAAGATACCATTAGATCTTGATTGAGTACGCAAAACATTGTCTCGCTCTTGCATAAACAGTCTTGAAATATTTACCCCTTCATTTAGTACTCCACCGGAATTATTGCGAAGGTCAAGTACAATGTTGTTAATTCCACGCAGCTGCAGGTCTTGCAGAATTTCTTCCAGATCTTTTGCCATCCCCAAGATAATTTTTTTC
>JABSPG010000160.1:0-4238 GCA_013214445.1 Ekhidna sp.
AGTCCGACTCATTTCCCCTGATGGTACCGCTGATATTGTAAAAGAGGAAATGAGTCGGACTCCTGACCGAGTCTACCTCATTGAACGGAGCGGTAAACTGGGACTGGGCACTGCATATATCCATGGATTCAAATGGGCTTTAGAAAATGGCTATGACTACATATGTGAGATGGATGCAGATTTTTCTCACGACCCCAATGATCTTCTCAGACTTCATGAAGCCTGTGTCAATGGAGCAGATATAGCTATTGGGAGTAGATATGTGACGGGAGTAAATGTGGTAAACTGGCCAATGGGTCGCGTGCTGATGAGCTACTTTGCCAGCTTTTACGTGCGCCTTATCACTGGGATGCCGTTTAGAGATAGCACTGCAGGGTTCAAATGCTACAACAGACAAGTATTTGATCGATTGGATTTAAATCGAATTCACTTTATTGGTTATGCTTTTCAGATTGAAATGAAATTCAATGCTTGGAAACATGGATTTAAGATTGTAGAAGTGCCGATCATATTCACTGACCGAACCAAAGGGACATCAAAAATGTCGAAGGGAATATTCAAAGAAGCCATCTTCGGGGTTTTACAAATGAAGATCAAAAGCCTTTTCACCAAGTACGAACCATACACTAGTCAAACTTGATCGCCTTGACGGGCTTCACCCTAGATATAATTGCTACTGGAATCAAAAGTGTCAAACCTATTAAGGCCAAGATTAACAGATTCAAGCCCACCATAGTTGGCAAATGTATTTCTATTGGAACATGAGACATGTAATAGTTTGCTGCGTCAAGAGGGATAATCCTAAAATGATATTGCAGTAGACCAAGTCCAATTCCAAGTACATTTCCCCATACCAGGCCTCTTACAATTAGCCTGATCCCATTATAGATGAAAACTCGCTGTATCAAGCTATTTTCTGCGCCGAGTGACTTCAAGACGCCAATCATCTGAGTGCGCTCCATAATCAGGATTAGCAATATAGAGATGATGCTGGTGCCCGATACAAAAAGAATGATGGTAAGTAAAACCACCACATTTCTGTTTAGCAAGTTCAACCAATCAAAAATCTGTGCATACCGATCGGTCACCTTATCAACGTATAGGTCTACATCTAGGCGATTGTGCAGATCATACTCTGCATGCTCCATTTGATCCTTATCAGCGATAAAGACCTCTATACCTCCAGCCAAGCTATCTGGCCAATTGTTTATTCTTCTTACAAGATCAAGATCTCCGATAATTATTTTCTCATCAAATTCTTCTAACCCTGTTTCGTAAATGCCCGTAACTGTCAAGCGTCTAAAACGGGGTGGATTCTGTACAAAGTAGATTAAAACTTCGTCATCGACCTCCAATTCTAAATAGTTCGAAATACGATTACTCAAAGCCACTTCGGTAGAGTACTTCTCTCCATAGATATCAGGAAATCTACCTTTGATCAAGTGCTTGTTAAATCCCAAGGTATCAAAGGACTCATCTACACCTTTAATGATTACTCCTTGTACCTCTTCCTCTGTTTTTAGAAGGGCCGCTTTCATAGCATAGGGCTGTGCTCGTTCAACAAGAGGATGATTTTCCAGAGTATAGATCACTGAATCATCAAGGACGATCGAAGTTTCTTCAAAAGATGTGGATAGTGTGTACTTGCTTACAATAAGATGTCCACTAAAACTGTAGATCTTATTCTTGATTTCCTTTTTGAATCCATAAAGCACCATGAAAGCCAGTATCAGAACGGTCAGACCCAAGCCAATACTCACGACCGCTATTCGGTTGATAATGTTGGAAAAGGAGCCCGCAGCTTCTTTACTGATTCGCTTCGATATGAAAAATGGGAGGTTCATGAAAGAGAATTGCAAAGTAGGGTTTTCAATCCTGTAAGAACAAACTAACTTAAGGATTTAATGAATATGCGGACACTCACCTTCATCTTATTGCTCATTTCCCTTAGTTGCTCCAATCAAGCGCCTAAATATGAAAGTTCTATTATTCTACCGGGAGCTTACCAAACCACCGAGTATCTACCCCTTCTCCAGAATAAGTCTGTTGGATTGACAATAAATCATAGTTCATTAATTGAAAATACACATTTGACAGACACACTACTCAAACTAGGTATTGAAGTAAATAAGGTATACACCCCAGAACATGGATTCTCAGGAACTGCCAGTGATGGCGAACTGATTGAATATGATAGTTTAAGATCGACGTTTGAGCTTATTTCACTTTATGGCAAAAACAAAAAGCCAAAACCGGATCAACTCAAGGGAATCGATTTGATGGTTTTTGACATGCAGGATGTAGGAACAAGGTTCTACACCTATATCAGCACCATGCATTATGTGATGGAGGCTTGTGCTGAAAATGACATTCCCTTGCTCATTCTGGATAGACCAAATCCAAACGGTAGTTATGTGGATGGCCCTGTTCTCGATACGGTATTTCAATCCTTTGTAGGTATGCATCCAATACCTATTGTGCATGGAATGACCATTGGCGAACTGGCTCAAATGATAAATGATGAAGGATGGCTGAAAAATGAGATCAAAGTGGACCTAACCGTGATAAAAATGAAAAATTGGGATCACGAAAAGCCCTACTCACTTCCAGTTAAACCCTCTCCTAACCTTCCTGATGATTTAAGCATTTCACTCTACCCCAGCCTCTGTCTTTTCGAGGGCACGATTATGTCTGTAGGTCGAGGAACAGATTATGCGTTCCAGCACATTGGACATCCTGATTTCCCAGACACAACTTATTCATTTATTCCAAGGTCGAAGGAAGGTGCTAAATGGCCTCCTCTTAAGGATCAAAGATGCTACGGAAGAAGCTGGCGTAATACAACTGCCACCTATCGATTCTCATTAGAGCCTTTAATTACCATCTACCGCGAAATGAACGATCCTGATTTTTTTAATGATTACTTCAAAAGGTTAGCTGGAAATGATTTACTTGAACAGCAAATCAAATCAGGAATGACGGAGAAAGAAATTCGTGAAACTTGGAACACCGATCTAGAAGCCTTTAAGAAAAAACGTGCTAACTATTTACTCTACAATTAATATGGAAAAAAGGAACAAAATTATTTACTGGATTGCTACAGGCTTAATAAGCATAATGATGATAGCATCCTCGGCTATGTACCTAATCAACACAGAAGAAGTGAGAGAAGTCTTCATTGGCTTGGGATACAACAGCAGAATTGTAATCCCACTTGCCATTTTGAAGATTTCTGGTATCATAGTAATTCTTACAAATTTTTCTAAAACACTAAAGGAGTGGGCATACTTCGGTTTTCTTCTTGATTTTGTCATGGCTCTTGAAGCACATTTAGCCGCTCAAGATAACGGTCACTTTACTGCGATAGCAGCTTTAGCGCTATGGGCTATTTCATACACTTATAACAAGAAAGTGTACGCATAAGTGGACTATCAGAGCATTCTTGACAAAATAGAAAATCAGGTGATTTGTGAGGAGCTTCCAGGAAAGGTCGCTACTTACATTCCAGAACTTGCAAAGATTCCACCAAATAAGTTTGGTATGCATTTGTATAGTCTGAGTGGAGAGCACTATTGCTTTGGAGACTCGGAGGAGAAGTTCTCTATCCAAAGTATTTCAAAGGTATTATCCCTGTCGCTAGCATTGCTTCACGAAGGCGAATCGATCTGGACACGAGTGGATGTAGAACCATCTGGAGACCCATTCAATTCATTAGTTCAATTGGAATATGAAAATGGTATACCAAGGAACCCACTGATTAATTCTGGAGCAATGGTGATATGTGATACGCTGGTCTCTCACCTAAACGATCCAAAAGAAGACTATCTCCAATTTATTCGCAAAGTGTCAGGAAATCAGACCATCCAGTATAACGAAATGGTTGCTCAATCGGAGAAAAGCAATGGATTCCACAATGCGGCAATAGCCAACTTGATGAAATCATATGGAAATATCAAAAATGACATTGAGGTCGTACTCGATTTTTATTTCTACACCTGCTCACTAAGTATGACTTGTAGGGAGCTAGCTGACACCTTCATGGTCTATGCTAATCATGGTTGCCTTCAAAAGGAAGGAGAGCAAATCCTGAGTATCAAAAGAACCAAACGAATAAATGCATTGATGCAGACTTGCGGTTTCTATGATGAAGCAGGAGAATTTTCTTTTCGCGTAGGCCTACCTGGGAAAAGTGGCGTTGGAGGTGGTATTGCAGCAATTTATCCGAATAAGTACAGCGC
>JABSPG010000160.1:4248-8250 GCA_013214445.1 Ekhidna sp.
TTTGGAGTCCAAAGCTCAATGAAAAAGGTAATTCCACTGCTGGTATGCTTGCCTTAGAGTTACTCACAGACATGACCGGTTCTTCCATCTTTTAAAACAAAAAACTATGTCAAATACAGATTTAATTATTGAAGAGAGAAGTCGAGATATTGGAGACTTTCTAGTAGGCAGGTTAATACCTTTCAGGAAAAAGAGGATGGTAGGACCATTCATTTTTATTGATCACATGGGACCTGCTACTATCAAACCCGGTAGCTATATGGATGTGGATCAGCATCCACATATCGGATTATCCACCCTTACTTATCTGTTTGAAGGTGAAATCCAACATCAGGATAGTATCGGAACCAATCAAGTAATTAGACCAGGATCGGTGAATTGGATGACTGCTGGCAAGGGGGTAACGCATACGGAGCGGACTCCAGCCGATTTGCGCCACGGGCAGCAGTTTACTATGCACGGTTACCAAATATGGATCGCTCTCCCAAAAGATAAGGAAGATATGGAACCAGAGTTTCACCACGTTTCTGCCACAGAGTTACCTAACTGGTCAGATCAGGGAGCATCTTTTAGATTGGTAGCTGGCTCAGGTTTTGGAAGGATATCCCCCCTTCCAGTTCATTCGGAACTGTTTATGGTGGAAATTGAGACAACTGAAGATTACCAGTTATCCATCAATGGTCAACTGGAAGGAGAAATTGGCATCTGTATAGTAGAGGGTGAAATTAAAGCTTGCGAACATGAACTTGGAAAAGGGAATATGTTGGTCTCAAAGACTGAAGATGCTTGCGAACTCTCAATTAAATCTGGTTCAAAGATTCTACTATTTGGAGGACAACCATTCCCTGAAGAGCGACATATCTTTTGGAACTTCGTTTCTTCAGAAAAGGAAAAGATTGAAGCGGCAAAAGCTGCATGGAAGCAAAAGGAGTTCCCAAAAGTGCCCAATGATGATTCATATGTACCCTTACCCTAGCTTGAGCAGACTGGGTAACATTTTTTCATTGGTAAAATCATCACCGGCCTAAAAATCACAAGACTACTAAAATGAAAGACCAACCACTTCGTGAGTACATGGGTCAGAATAGAGGTATATAATTTCATGGCTGATTCATTTGAGTTTAATCGACTAAATCACCCAGGTCATCTACTTGCAAGATTGCTCCTAAAATACGAAAATCATTTCATCGTTTTAGGTGATAAAAGATCGATTTTGTAGTAATGGCAAATGTTTGAGAACGATCAAGTAACCCTGCCATTCGTACTGGCCAGTAACATGGTGATGAGAGGAAGGACAGAAAAAACGGAATCTCTTGGGGGTAGTAGCAGAGTCGGTTTCCAAATGAATTACCAAAGTGAATCTAACTAATAAACAACAATGAGCACCATTCAATCCAATTTCGTAGGAATGACCGTCATGCAGATACTACAAGTAACTGGGCAGTACGAGGCATTCAAAAGCACCCTTAAAAAAAATAGAGCAGCAGCTGTCAGGATGCTGGAAAACTACAACTTAGACCAAAAGTCCATCGAAGGGTTTTTGAAGTCCAAGTTTTAAGTGATCTCGATAAGAAGAAAGCCAGCTAATTCAAACTAGCTGGCTTTCCTAATTACCCGTCTCTAATTGAAAGCAATTAAGATTCCATTTTTTTCAATTCAGCCTCAGTGAAGTCCGTAGGTCTACCCAACGATTCGAACTTTGCAATTTCATCTCCAAACTCTTGGAGCCTAATTCCAACACGCTTATAGGCTGGTCCTCCCAACGGAAGGTGAACCGGCGGATTTTCAATCGTGGTAACCTCATACATTGCGTTAGCAGCTTTTACTGGATCACCTACTTGATTCCCTGACACTTCTCTGATGGCGTCCATATTCTTATTAGCCGACTCATTATATTCAGAAATTAAAGACTCATTGTAGGTCGCAGAACGTCCAGCCCAATCTGTACGAAAAGGTCCCGGCTCTATATTGGTCACTTTTATGCCGATGTGCCGAGTTTCGGCGGCCAATGCCTCTCCTATGCCCTCTAGAGCAAACTTGCTACCATTGTAAATACCTACACCTGGAAAACCATTTAGCCCCGCTATCGAGGTAATGTTAAGAATATTACCTCCTCTCTGTTTTCTCATAAATGGAAGCGCCAATTTGATCATTCTCACACAACCGAAGACGTTTACGTCAAATTGCCGCTGGATTTCAGCCTCAGAGGTTTCTTCAATAGGGCCTAGCGTACCGTATCCTGCATTGTTGACCAACACATCCAACCTACCATATTCAGACTCGATCATCCTGGCCGTATCATCAATTGTACCTTGTTGCTGTACATCCAATAAAACCCCTTTGACCAAATCTGGATTTATAGACTCTAAATCTGCGATCTGTTCTTTCTTCCGTACGGTACCAATTGCGATCTCTCCTTTTGCTGCAACAATCTTGACAAGTTCCCGGCCAAAACCAGTAGAACAACCTGTAATTAACCAGACTCTTTTGTTCATATATTTTGTGTATTTGGAGCATCAACATGAAGGCAAGAAAAAATGTTCGTGAGACAAAATATTCATCGATATTTGTCCGACAAAAAGGTAGAAGTCACCTAAACTTATTTAACTTCAATCATCATTCTAAAACCGAGTCATGAAGAAACTACTCTACACATTCGCTATTGCTTTCGCAACCTTGTCATTCGGACAAGCTCCAATTACTACCATCCCTTTTGAACTCTTCGGAGATCATATCATCATCCAAGTAAGCGTTGATGATTCAGAACCGCTTGATTTTATTTTTGATACCGGCTCTGGATATACAGTTATTGATTTAGACGTTGAAGAAGCGCTGGGCTTGGAAGGGAAAGAAATTGAAATGAATCAGGCATCAGCGGCATGGCATCTGATTAAGCACAACACCATTGCAATCAATGGCTTCCTGATGGAAAAAAATACTAAAGTATATTCCACAGATCTGGATCACTTGGAAATTAGTCTTGGTAAAGATCTAGATGGTATTATAGGATACGATCTACTTCGACACCATTCCGTATATATTAACTTTGACACAAAGACTATGAACATTTATGATCATAGTAAATCACCTAAAAGAGGTGATGCAATTCCATTCACCCTACAGGTTTCTATCCCTGTGATAGAAGGGTCGGTGGTGTTGAACAACAATGAAGCACATGATGGCAGTTTCTTTCTAATGACGGGAGCAGGAACCACACTTGACTTCAACTCGCCATACGCAAAGGAATTTGATGTAATCAATAAGACTGGAAAGCACTATTCTTATCCAGTAAAGGGAGTTTCTGATGAAGAGACTTTGCACTACGAAGGGCACGTAAAGTCGTTGAAGTTTGGTAACCAAATAATTGAGGACCTACCGATTGGTATTAGTGAAGCAAAGTCTGGAATTCAGGCTGATAAAAAGGTATCTGGAATCATAGGCTCTCAAATTCTCAGGATGTACAACATGACCATTGATTATGGGACTAAGATGATCTATTTGGAGAAAGACAATACCTACGAAGCAAATTTCAAAGTGAATTGCAGTGGAATCGATGTTCAGCTTTCAAAAGATAAAGAAAAGGTACTTATCCATCAGGTGTTCGAAAACAGTCCTGCATCAGAGGCTGGTATTAAGGAAAATGATCAGCTGGTTAAGCTAAATGGCAAGACCATGAAAGAAGTTAACCTTGCAGAGGTGAAGAAAATATTAAAGCAGGAAGGCGAAAAAGTGGAATTGGTGGTCAATCAAGGAGGAAAAGAGAAGACAGTTTCGCTTACACTCAGATCATTAATTGACTAACAAGATATTGCATTCAAGTAAAGCGGCCATTGAATTCGATCGATGGCCGCTTTTTTTATTTAAAATGTCCCGTCCTGAAATAGCGTTACACAAAAAGTGACTTTATGAAGAAGAACAATGATTTTCAGTATGTTAAGCGAACACAAAGAGACTACAGTTATTCTTTTAAAATGCAAGTAGTTCAGGAAGTTGAAAGTGGTT
>JABSPG010000161.1 GCA_013214445.1 Ekhidna sp.
ACCGAAGGGCTTAGACAAACTATCTACCATCCAAGAAACAGAGATAATCATCTTTCTCCCCAATCAAGTAGAAATCTTGATCGAAAATTCATTCGGAAATACCTCCATCCAAGATCACCAGGGGAAGGTAGCGGTGGAGAGCAAATATGGAGAGCTGAAATTGGCTAACCTCACTGGGGAAGTAAAAATAAACAGCACTTTCGGAGATCTTGAGGTCAGTAATTTTAGCGGGTCGATGACGTGCGACCTGGAGCATACAGCTACTAAAATTGAGGGGTTTACTGGAGATGCATCCGTCAAGACAAATCTTGGAGATATAGTTTTTACAGGGATTGAGGAACTGCTGAGATTGAAAATATCGGCAGAAAAGTCGGATGTCATCCTGCAGTTCAACAAAAACAATGTCGATTCATATTACTGGGACATTCGATCCAAATATGGAGAGATCAGTTTCCCCAATAGTGGGATTGAAGGGAAGAAAATTTCTTTCGGAGATGATGGAAATCCAGCCATATATGTTTCAACAGACTTTGGTAAAATCACAATCAAATGACGAAGCGAATACTACTACCTATTGTTCCACTTTTTTTGGGCAGCTTGATTTATGCTCAGCAGGTTTCTATGGAGTCAAGCACGGAGGAGATGGACTCTGCAAAGTTTTCTGGCTTGATCCAGAGCTATCAGAAGTTAATCATGACTGAGCGTGAAGAGTTGACTTTGATAAAAGTAGACCTACTTGGTCCTCTTCTTTATGTAATGTCAGGTATTGACACAGCAAAGCATAACATAGCTCGTGTCTCAGTAGAGCGAAAGTTTAGGCCTGATTGGAGCTGGGTTGTGGCATTTGATGGTCAAGCAGACAAAAACGAATTCACAGAACTGCGCTATAGAGGTGGAGTGCGCTATTACTTCAACATGGAGAAACGGATTCTCAAGGGTAAGAGCGCCAATAACTTCTCCGCCAACTATGTCAGCACTCGTCTAAATTATAAACTCCGACCACCTGATGATGATGATCAGCTATCCCTGGATTTGCTATTTGGAATTCAGAGGAGGATCTGGAAGTACGGATATATAGATTTCGATATCGGGATTGAGAACTTGCTAACCTCATTTGAGGACAGAACGCCAGGTATCGACTTCACCTCAAGCATCCAATTAGGGATCGCATTTTAATTAGATAATCAACTTTAAATACAATGTTTTTAAATCGAAATTTTATTCGACTGGGATTGCTATGCCTTTTGGGCACTACCTGTCTGAGCACAAAAGCTCAGGAGGAAGCGCAAGACTCAGTCCTAAGCCTACCAACTACAAGGTATTTGACGCTAGGCATTGGAAGTAAATCTGTTCAACTTCATGATGAACACATGTCACCACTGACCTACTTTGGTGGAGCACTAAACCTACAATTAGGAGTGCTAAAGCGCAAGAAAAAGTCGCTTCGAAATTTCACCATCGACATGGCATATACCAACCTTGGTCCTCAGGCCGATAACCGTGAGATTGATCCCAAAAGCATCTATTTCAGGTTGGATTTGGCATATGCGCAGCAGCATTATGTCCGTTCCATCATAAATAACACTACGCGATGGTACGTAGGTGGAAAATTTAAGTCGCATTCCAACATTAGAATGAACCCTCAACTGGATGGAGCATTTGTGACATTCATCTTCACGAACCGGCTTTTTCTGAGTAACGTACTAGAACGCGAATTGAAAGTATCGGGTAGACCTCTGACCATAAACTGGCAGTTGGATTTGCCAGTAATTAATCATACCATTCGTCCTGAATACTTAAACATTTATGATTTCGTAAACCCTGAGAGTAATTGGGTGGAGGAGCGAGTGGAAGATAGTGAGTGGAGAAGTATTGCCAGTTATAGCAACATTACCTCTACTATTTCATTGCTTTATCCCATTAGCACTAGCAATGTTTTGCGCTTCTCCTATGAGTGGGATTTTTATCGAATCAACAGTGAGTTGAAGTCCACCAACGCAACGCATACCTATCTCTTTTCTTTCTTATTTCATTTTTAAAAAAATCGACTATGAAGTCACATAAACGCAATTTTCTTTTTGTCCTTATTTCCATGATTGTATGGTCTTGTGAGGACCCTTTTTTTGAGGAGGATCCGGCAAACAATCCAGTGAACAACTTTGAAATCTTGTGGAATCGAATGAATGATCGTTATTCCTTCTTTGACTATAAGAGAGTAGACTGGGATTCAGTTTATCGTGTCTATCGACCTCAGGTAAATGATCAAATGAGTTCACAAGCGCTATTTGATGTGATGCAGGAGATGCTTAACACCCTTCGCGATGCTCATGTCAACTTACGCACTGATTTTGACATATCCTACTACAATTATTATGAAGACGCTCCCAGAAATTTTCGCTTTCAGGATGTAGAAAACACCTATTTAAAGGAGAGTTTGCGTGTGACAGGATTCATGTGGAATGGCATTATTGATTCAGTCGGATACATACATTATGGAAGTTTCCAACTTCCCATCGAGGAGCAAGAACTAGATTTTGTAGTAGAGCGATTTAAAGGCTTGAAAGGGCTGATCATCGATATTCGTGATAATGAAGGTGGTGATCCTCTTTACGGATTTCGATTGGCTAGGCGGATAGCCAAAGAGCGAACACATATCTACACTACAGTTTATAAGAATGGAACAGGGAAGGATGATTTCACTGCACCTTCAGAAGCATTTTTGGACATAAACGAGGAAGCGAAGTTTGATCTTCCAATAGTTTTACTAACAAATCGAGTGACGTATAGTGCTGGTAACTTCTTTACAGCTATGCTGCAGGCTTTACCCGACGTGACTGTGGTGGGTGATACCACTGGTGGAGGTGGAGGAGTGCCACTGGGATGGGAACTACCAAATGGTTGGTATTTCAATTTTTCAAACTCTATCACGTATTTACCAGATGGCTTCATCATTGAGGATGGAATACCACCTGACATTCAGGTAGATATCACGGATGAACATCGGCTAGAGGGTAGAGATACCATCTTGGAGCGAGCGCTTAGTTTATTTAGCGATTGATGAAGGAGTATTGAAATTTGTGAGGGTGTCTCAGTATGGCTTTGAGAGACCCTCTTTCTTTATTGGCAGCATTCTTGCACCATTTTCTAGAAAATCTTACCAATATGAAGACGCTTACAATTCTAGTGATGTTCTTGATGGCTGCCTGCGGTGGAGGCAACACTTCTTCCGGTGATTCTTATGACTTGATGGATGCAGAAGTTTCGGAAGAAACTGTTGTCGAAGATGTGGTTTTTTCAAAATCTAGTTCAAGATCAACATCTCCTCAAGCTGGCGAAATAGAAAAGAAGGTCATCAAGACAGGTGCTCTCTCCTACAAAGTAGAAAGCACCAAGGAGGAATACCTCAGACTGACGGAATTGGTAAAAAAATACGACGGCTACATTGCTTCGGAAAGTGAAAGTAAAGGATATGATCGCCTGAATTATAACCTCACCATCAAAGTAAATCCTGAGCGCTTTGATTCATTCATATCAGAGGTTGTTACGGGTCATTTAGTCGAAAGTAGGTGGATTAATACAGAGGATGTGACTAGTAGATATTATGATTTGCAGTCAAGGATTGCGAACAAGCAGAAGCTTGAGGAACGCTATCAGGAGGTTCTGAATAAGGCAACCACAGTGAAGGATATCCTGGAGGTAGAGCAAAACCTGAATCAGGTAAGAGGTGAAATTGAGTCTTTACAAGGGCAGTTTAAACTGCTAAACCATCAAGTGAGCTACAGCACATTAGATATTTCCTTTTATGAATTGGTTCCGTATGAATTCACCCAAGAATCAAGGCCTGGTTTTGGGACCCGATTGCTTAACTCTTTCTCGGCCGGCTGGCAAGGCTTCCAAACTTTCTTGGTTTATATTCTTACCCTTTGGCCTTTTGGTTTGCTAGCTGCAGCAATTGTTTGGCTGGTGAAAAAGATTCGATCTAAAAGGAAAAAAGACGATCTTTGATCGCATGAAGCCAAACATACGCGTAGGTTACGGATACGATGTACATGCACTCGCTGAAGGAGTTGATTTTTGGATTGGTGGGATCAAGGTGCCCCATACCCGTGGGGCATACGGCCATTCAGATGCAGATGTGTTGATTCATGTCATTTGTGATGCACTGCTAGGTGCTGCGAATATGCGAGATATTGGATTTCATTTCTCAGACAAAGATCCAAAGTTCAAAGGAATTGACAGTAAAATTCTACTCAAAGAGGTAGTACAGATTATTGGGGAGAAAGGCTACAAAATCGGGAATATTGATTCGACAGTATGTCTGGAGCGACCCAAGGTAAATCCTCACATTCCGGAGATGAAAAAGGTCTTGGCCGGTGTGATGGAAATTCCAGAGGAGGATGTATCCATAAAAGCGACCACTACTGAGAAACTTGGTTTTGTAGGAAAAGAAGAAGGGGTCGCTGCGCACGCTACTGTTTTGATTTATAAAGATTGACTCATGCCAATCAAGATCATCACGACCGAAGACGGTTCCCATAGCCTTTTTGATGAGGAACTGAATGAGACGTATCATTCGACTCGTGGAGCCAGAGGGGAATCCATGCATGTTTTTATCAAAGAGGGCCTTGAGTATTGGCTTTCACAAAACAAAAGCGAAGAAGTCAAGATGCTTGAAATTGGTCTGGGAACAGGCCTAAATGCATTTCTCACGGCTCAATTCGCTGAAGCAAGAAACCAAAAGATCCATTTTACTTCGTTAGAGCCATATCCGATAGATAGAGAAATCTATGAGAGTTTAAATTATCATAGTTCTGAAAAAGAACAGGAATCTTTGATGGATATTCACGACTCTACCTGGGAAAAAACTGTAGGCATTAACAACAATTTTGAATTGTTGAAATCGACATCTCCTCTTGAGCAATTTTCAAGTCCCACTCAATTTGATATCATTTACTTTGATGCGTTTGCACCCAGCAAACAGCCTGAAGTTTGGTCATTGGAAAATCTAGAGAGGTGCTATGAAATGCTAGCTTCAGGGGGTGTATTGACCACCTATTGTGCTCAGGGCCAGTTTAAGCGAAATTTAGCATCAGCAGGATTTACGGTTGAAACGTTACAAGGTGCCATGGGCAAAAAGGAGATGGTGAGGGGTTTGAAAAGTGATTAATTTAGAAGTATGAGACATTTCACCTTTTTATTACTTTGGACAGTCGTCGCGTTGGCATATTCTCAGACCAAGATCGTGGATGATCGCGATGGCAATGAATACGAGATCGTTAAGCTTGGGAATAACTTCTGGATGAAGGAGAACCTTCTTTTCAATGCAGAGGGCTCTCTTTGCGAACCAGATTGTGATAAGATTCGCTTTTATGATTATCGGAGCGTAGCATCAGTTTGCCCTGATGGCTGGAGGCTTCCTACTATGCTAGAGTGGAATGATTTTGTTGATTCTTATCAGGATGCCGAAGTAGCCAGAATGATGGAAGAGAATCCTAAAATATTCCGTGTCGATTTTCTGGATAAGTATGATATTTTCAAAGAAAATGTGCTCAACATCGCTCCATACGGGAGAGCGGAAGGGGGGAAAGTCCAAAGGAATAAATTTATTGACTATTGGACCACCAACACCAGCACGAAAGATCAGCGCTTTCACATGCATCTTACGCCACAGTCAATTGTGGGGCATGGACATAAACACCATTTGAAAAGCTCAAAGCCCGAGGAATATCGCCTGTTTCCCGTACGATGCGTTTGTGAGGCAGATAAGCTCTAGTTATCTCATAGGAAAGAGTTAAATTGGGTAAGTAAGATGCCTGGAGCTAGGCCTATAAACTTTCTGCGGCTTTATAGGTTCTTCTGTCAATTATTTTCAATACTCCTATGAACTCATTTACAACCCCGCTAGATGCATTTCAGTACTGGCTAGATCAAGATCCTGATTACATCTTTCTTCGACAGCCAATCAATAGAAAATTTATTGAATACACAAGGAAGGATGCTTATGATCAAGCGATGGCTATCGCTTCTTCTTTACACAAGATGGGTTTGCAAAAAGGAGACCATGTTGCTTTGCTTTCAAAGAATTGTGCGCAGTGGTTCATGGCAGATTTGGCGATGATGCTTGGTGGCTTTATCTCAGTGCCCTTGTATCCTACATTAGATGCAAACTCCATCAATGAAATTTTGGTGCACAGCGAATCAAAAGCGATCATCATTGGAAAGCTAGATGATTACTCCAAGCAGAAAGATGGTATTCCTGATATCCCTAGAATAGGTATCGAGCTTTACGGAGTAAAAGAACAGAAGAGTTGGGAAAACCTAATCAAAGAAGATCACAGTGGCTATGAGCCAATCGGTAAAACTCCTGAAGATCTTATCACCATCATGTATACTTCTGGTACTACCGGCAATCCAAAGGGGGTGATGCATAAGGTGAGCTCATTTAACCAAATGGGAAATACGATTATCCCTGCACTCAAGGTTCCATTAAACTGTACGTTCTTTTCTTACTTACCACTTTCGCATATTGCCGAAAGAATAGGCGTAGAAATGGTCTCTATCTATTGTGGTGGTAGGGTAAGCTTTCCGGAATCGCTGGATACGTTTGGCGAAGACTTGGCCTCTGTGAATCCTATACTTTTTGCTGCGGTACCGCGGATTTGGCAGAAATTCCAAGAGAAAATATTGGAGAAGTTCTCTCAGAAAAAACTGGATACGCTGATCTCTCTCCCACTTATTGGAGGCATTATAAAGCGAAAAATCAGGCAGAAATTGGGACTCAACGAGGCGCAACTTTGCTATGCTGGTGCTGCTCCGGTAGCTGTCAGCATGTTAGAGTGGTATGATAAATTGGGCATCAATATTTTGCAAGGGTATGGGATGACAGAAGACTGTATTTTATCACATTTCAATGTGAAAGGCACGAACAGGTTTGGAACAGTAGGTAGGATCATGCCTGGAGCAGAAAGCAGACTCTCTCCCGAAGGCGAAATACAGATTAAGAGCGATGCTATCATGGTTGGGTATTACAAAGAGCCGGAAAAGACTGCTGAGGTGTTTACCGAGGATGGCTTTATTCGCACGGGAGATATTGGCGAGTACGACCATGACGGATACCTGTCCATCACGGGCAGGATCAAGGACCAGTTTAAGACAGATAAGGGTAAATATGTCACCCCGGCCCTAATCGAGCTGCAATTGTCGAAAAACACAGATATCGAGCAAATCTGCGTGGTAGGGATGGGCATAGCTCAACCCATTGCCCTGGTGGTACCCTCCGAACTGGGAAGCGCAAAGGATAAAGCAGCATTAGAAACTTCTATCTTAACAACAATTGATGAGGTCAACCCAAAGTTGATGAGCTATGAACGAGTGTCCAAAGCAGTAATTATGAAAGAGATGTGGACCGTAGACAATGGTCTCATGACACCTTCTCTAAAGGTGAGACGCCCGAGAGTAGAAGCTATTCACCAAAACATGTACAAGACATGGTTTGATATGGATGGACGATTCATCTGGGAATAAAAACGAACATAGCAAGGCTTCAATTAAACGCCTGTCGAAATTCCAATGGCGACTGTTTGGTTTTGCTCTTGAAAAGCCTGCTGAAGGACTGAGAATGTTCAAAACCAAGTCCATAAGCGATCTGGCTTACGGAAAGCGAAGTGGTAGACAATTGCTCCTTCGCTTTTTCGATCAACTTTTCATGAATGTGCTGCTGGGTGTTTAATCCTGAATGAAGCTTCAATACACCACTTAAGTAATTAGGAGAAACATTTAACTCTTTGGCAATGGTATTTACGGTGGGTAGACCGATGCTCGCCAAGTTGTCTTTGCTGAAGTAATCTTTGAGCCAGTCTTCGAGTCTTGTCAGAATTTCGTGATTGGAGATTTTACGGGTGATGAACTGTCGCTGATAGTACCGCTCTGAATAGTTTAGTAATAATTCAATTTGAGAAATGATGATGTTTTGACTGAACTGATCGATGTTAGCATGGTACTCTTCATCAATATTTTGCATGATCTGCAGCATCGCTTGCTCCTCCTTGTCCGAGAGAAAAAGCGCTTCATTTACCTGATATCCAAAAAACTGGTACTCTTTTATTTTTTTGGCTAGCGGCGTATTCCACAAAAAGTCTGGATGGATGAAAAGCAGCCAGCCGGTGGGTCTTTCTCCCTCTGGGTATCTGGTGGGCACAGTTATCACTTGGCCTGGGGAAACAAATGCCATCACTCCCTCATCGAAATC
>JABSPG010000162.1 GCA_013214445.1 Ekhidna sp.
CAATGAGCTGGGTCTCTGGATCGCACCACTGGTGGAGTATGTCAGTGGAATTATGTAGACCACCCTTTGCACCTACATGGTATGTGGTGCATTACCCTAAGTCGGGTAGCTTCTGTGATAGTTTGTTAGGTATGGCTAAAGACATTGCCTACCCTTCACAGATCTACCCTTACAAGCAAGAGACAATGGATAGTGAGCATATCAACTCACAAATAATCCCTGTCTCTTGTGCAAACAATAAGCCTTCGACAGTGAAGGTACAATCCTTCCTTAAGGAGGTAGGCTATGGCTAACCTAGGGAAACTCTTCCTTGTATGCTGCTTAATATTCTCAACCATAGGTGTCTGGCATCTGAAAGGTAAGATGTCTGGTACTCATCAATCTATGACTTACCTCAATAAGAAATTCAATACTCTTGAGGCAGGACAATCCCAGTTGGGTGATTGGATGTGGGATAATTTTGGAGTAGAAACTAAGACGGCATACATGATGCCCACTATCTATATTAAACAGGAAGTGCCTGTCACTTTCTAATAGTATCACCAACTAAAGGGTTTCCATTAGAGACCTTTTACTTAGTGTGTACTTTGCATACTTATACCAGATATATACATAGGAGTATATAACATGACTGAGCAAAACAAAGCGGATCAACCTGTAATCAACTTCGCCCCAATCACAGCGGTACTTGGCAAGATCTTTACTCTGCCTAAGCTATCCCCTGCTGGCAAGAAGATCACCTTCATTGTCGCAGTTGTTGGTGTCGGCCTGTTCACTGTCAACAACGTGTTGCTAGTGAAGAAGCTAGGCAACCAGTTGGAAGCGTTGACTGAAACAGCTTTAGTCTGGGATGTGTTCACAATTGATGGCTCTCTGTCTGCACTACCTGCTGCTGACGAGCCTTTTGTTGAGACACCCGCTGCTGATAAGCCCTCTACAACTCCGGCTGTTGAAACTGAATCAGTGGTTGAAGTAATCACACTTCAGAAGCGCACTGCTGCTGATGTAACACTCGGCTGCACTACCATCCTGAAGTCTACCTACAACGGTATGGTAGTGACGGATAAGACAGTCACTGCATTTGCAATTGAATGCCGCAAGTGACCTAGCTGTTCATAAACTCAAACCTATTCTAAACGAGTAGGTTTCATTGAATGAATAGACTGTAGCAACAAATCTCAACACCTTAAGTAGTGGACGTTACAGCGAGAGATTCAAACCCAGTGAGTCTTTGAGGTGAGTAAGTAGTACAGCACGACACATCTAGTTCATGTGCGTTGAACAGGTGGCACAAACTTAGTAACTCAGCAACACATCTACTAAGACACAATGTAATAAGTATCTAGAGCAGTTTTGTTTGATCTTCCTATGCGTTGATCACTTCTTCTTGCAAGGGCTGTAGCAATTCCGCTACAGTTTGAGTTGGTAGGTTTGAGACCTACTAGGGAGACCAACCACAACTGCTTTAGAAACTCTCTGAGTATATCAGTGATCCTTACGTCTATCTCCTCAACTATTACATGATAGAACAAGGGCAACTCAGTCGCAGTGTTGATGGTTAATGTGTGGGGCTTTGCAATGCTACTACAGTGCAGGTAACCTTTGTTATGGTGGTACTATCAGAACATATAGATACTCAATCCCAGTGAGGCACGACATATGAGTACCGTAACGAAGGATAGTAGTGAGAAGACTTACAACCCTCTCATTACAGAAATGTTTAAAGACATAGATCATTATGTCGGTGTGCTTAACCACCAGAGTGACGTCATAGAAACTCGAAGAGAGCAAACCCTTAAGTTACAAGAATCCTTGGGGGTGAGGGAGAGCAGCACGCTTACTATCAGCTGGTTGCAACGACTACTGCCCCAGTTTGGAAAGATTACTTGCAATATGAATCTCTCCGACCCTCTTAATACCAAGCTCTTGCAACCACAGTCGGGGGTTAAACCGGCTATTGCAATACTATCACATCAACTAACCATAAGGAGAATGCCGCGATGATTATTCATCCACCACGGCGGAACGTCTTAGATCCTAAGCAGCGAGAGGTCTGAGACTGCCATGAAAGTAGCTGCACAGGGGAAATTTGTCCCCAAGAACCAACCACTCGTCAAGTACAAGGCTAGTAACTTAGCCTTGAAAGACAAGTTAAGTTTGCAGCTGTCTGTCGGAGCACTAGTTAAGCCAATTGATCGGCTCTTCTTTGCTGATGCAAAGGGAATGATTGACTCCCTTGCATTGATGACAACATCTGTACCGAACCTTAATACTGAGTCTGTATTTACAGTGGCTACGCATCCACCAACACCAGAGCCAGTGAAGTTGGAAGTGGAATCTCCAGCTAAAGCCAGTACTGTAGAGCAACCTGCCATACAAGCAGTGGTCACGCCAGAACCAGCAGTTACTGAGACCGTAGTAGAAAAGGTAGTGTCCTCGAAGTATGAGGCAATGAAGAAGAGAGTCTATGCTCGTATAGATGCTTCAGCACTGTGGCGTGCAAACAACTTTGATCGTGTCGAAGTACAGGCCGATGATGTTGTCCACACTGTAAACATTACTGATGAGCGGAAGGAGTCTCCCACTTGTGGACAGACGTTAGACTATGCTATGCCTCAGGCATACTATGACTTCCTTCTCATTGAGCGACAAGCAACTAAGCGCTTCACTAACATTGCCCTCGGTAGCGGCAAGTTACATCGGAGTGTGGTGCGTGGTGAGTTTGGTACATGGCAGGAACGTTTCGAGCCTTGTGCAACTGTCGAGTCTACAACAGCAGCCTTCGAAAGAAAGGCAGAAGCTACTGTACACTCACAACGATCCAGAACTAAAGACTCTGGTAAGGTCAGCTATACTTTGCTCCGGTTAAAGGAAGCAGAGCAAGCGATCAAGTTACGTAAGGCTAATGAGGATATCAATGATACCTTGCACGCTGCCCACGTAACAGATATTGTTTTAGAAAAGATGGAAGATGTACCTTTCGCTCAGGCAGATAATGAGCGGGAGAAGACAGTATCCTCTACTGTTCCAACGACAGAGGTAAACAACTTTTCTCAGAAAAATCCCGCTAGGCGGTTACGTTTCACTGAACGCACAGCAGCAGCAATGCAAGTCCATCGTGGGCTGATACATCAGCAGGTAATTCTCGATCATATCACTGAGTCAGTACTGCGTGAGCACAATCATGGTGATCCTTACCATGCGAAGTTAACGGTACGTGGAGTGGACAATGGCATTAAGCATTACCCTCGTAACACTGTACTATATCCCCGAACTTTTAGTGAAGATGTTCTGTCTCACTATCGGGCACTGTTTGAAGTAGAAAATGTAACAGCAGATGTAATGTCTCCAACTTGGATGTACGATGCGCTGCATGATGAAGCCCTCCTAGAGAATACTAAGCGAGGCGCTAAGCCTTCCGGTATCTTGTCCGTAATATGGAAGGGTGTTAAGAAAGTAATGCTTGTCGATGAGACTGAGATCTCTGAAGAGACTCTATACACCCACATCGATTCAATGAATACCTCCTGCGCTAGTGTTACCGGCGACAGGGATGCTTCTCGTTTAACTGAGTGGCTAGCAGAGGCAGAGTGCCCTGCATATTACAACCGTTATGCAAGTCCGATCAATCCAATTGAGTTAGCAGCTACACTAGTAGGTGACAGCAGCATGGCTCATAACAAGAACATCCGATGTGATCGAACCATGATCACCGAGACGAGAGTTATTAGTAACTCCGTCAACCATGCAGTAAGTACCATCCTCGCACCTGATTTTATCCCGGGACTGCGTATCGTTAAGAACAAAGATCGATCAGCATCCACTACCTTAACGGCTAGTGATCTGAACTTCAAAGACATGACCAATAATGAACTAGCAGCTTTAGATTCTGTAGGTAATGCCTTCCTTCGAAGTGATGCACTGATAAACAATAAGACTTCCAGTAGCTGGGAGCTTGGTCTGACAGCCTCACGTGGTTCACCTTCATCGGTGGAAGCAATGGCTGCACAGTTTGACCTCACTAGTGGGGGCATAGCAGTACCGAAGTAAGTTAGGCTACATGTACCACATCAATACTCTCTACCAAACGAGTGAGCTAGTACCACTCACGTTAATCATAGGTTCGTAACCTACACACACCAAACAAACTAAGACAGAAGATGGAGATCCTAGGTCTGGTTACTTTGAATAGAAGTCTGGAATCCCAGAAAGACTTTACGAGGGCGAGATACCTATGCAACATCTACATTGTATGTTGCTGTGGCTCAGGCTTAAGGGTGTGTGTTTGTACCTTGATAGGTACTGACGTGAGAGCTGGCAAAAACTACATCGATTAAAGAGTATAGCAAAGAGTCTCCTAAGAGGACTCCATCCAGATACCCCTACTAACACACCTAATCATTAGAGGATGTGTCGCAGCTATGGGAATATGGGACACACAGTATGGTAGTGCGAGGCTAAGAAGAACGTGGCAGTGAGCACCATTAACGGAGGCACTGTATCGATACCTCACCGGCTGATAAGGTTGGCGACTCAGTAAGACTGAGCTATCTAAAGAGGATGTTATTGCTGGGAGAGGAGGGACAGGTTCGAGTCCTGTTGCAGCTATCGCTGTAGTTAATGGCGACAAGTCTCCATACAACAAGGCAATTAAGAGCAGTGACCTGAAGAGTTGCTGATGTTTGTGTGCTCAAGTAAGTAAAAAAGCACACCCTAATGGGTCAGGTTCCCATACCTAAATTCCTCTGGGCTATAATGAGGAGACAAAGTAAAGAACAATGGAACAGTAAGTGTTGAGAGCAGCTATAGCATCCTGTTATTACAGGTCGTCGGTACACTCGAGCGTAGATAGATGGAACGTTACCGACTGGTAGAGTGAATGTGTAGGTTCAAATCCTACCTAGCTGGGTATCCATGTGACAAGTAGAGGGCATACGAAGCCTCGAACCTCTTCAACATATACATCACGTCCAACCTAATAGATAACAAGTGATGCGAACTAACCTACCAGCTGAATGGTTAGTCAGTGAAGTCAATGCACCAAGCACCGACCAGATAAGTCGACGAGCTAGTGCCACTAAGATATACTAAGTGTCGTCAGGCCGAAGCAATACGGGGTAGACTGGACGAACGCAGTTCATTGGGGCCTTAGTATAAGGAAGACGTAACACCTCTTAGAAGGACGTACAGGACCTCTGGAGAGCATAAGCCCTAGGAAGGAGTAACAAAGGGCTATACAAATAAACCTTACTCGTCCAGTCCTCATCATCTATGTGAGTATGAGAGTACCAGAAGACACACTAACCTTGCTCGTCCTCAACAGAAGGGCAAGGTGTTCTTATGAAAGTACTAACATAGGTGTGAATATATTATGAAGACTAGATATGTAAAGACTAAATCCGAAGGAGCAATCCTTCAGTATCAAAACATCTTTGGTTCTTGGAGAGACATCAGGTACCTGAACTCTGATCTACGTAAGGTCGAGAAAGATATGAACAAACTCTTGGACAAGTTATCTAAGCTTGCCGAGAAGCGTGAAGACTACTTGATAGCTGCCGAAGATGCCGACAAGGACATCAAATCTGGTGGCACTGGCCTGTTCAATACAGGTAATGTCAAGGTTGTTAATATAGGATTCTCTAAGTGGCTTAGTTCTTTTACTTGCCAACCCCTGTTCGCTGAACAGAAGGATACTTGGAAGCCTGTCATAGCTCTTCTACGTAAGAACTCTTTCATCAAGATGAGTGCATCAAAGACTACTCTTGTAATGACAAACTTAGCATCACGAACTCTTGTGGCTAACCCCAACAAGAAAGATAACAACGGTGGTGGTAAGGGAAAGGGTAAGAACAAACAGAACAACAATCAGTAGTCGCATACTGAGAACATCTCAAAAGCCCGTGTATCGATTAGTAGTAGGTGCAAACGTATACCTGTTGGTCCAGTGTCATACAGTTTGATGAGTAGTATCACACCTCGAAAATCTACACGGGCTTTTCTATGCCTGTAATTCCTTCAGTCATGTACTTAATTCATAGGTACATGTCCCAAGTAATTATCGTAGGAGATATATTATGTTTAGTTCATTCAAAGCTACCATGTTCACACTGTCGGGACTCCGGCTACTGACATGGATAGCCAAATCAATATACCGTTTGCTTGTAGCAATACTAGCATTCATTTTCATTAAGGTGCCTCACTTCATACTGATCGCACCTTTCCTCTGGCTGTTCGTTAAGTTAGGTCTGCGTTGGGAAGTTGATAAGAAGTTACGTAAAGCTTCTATCAAAAGACTGATAGCATATACATCAGGACCAATGTCTCGAAGAGCTTTCTTCTTCATAGGTAATCCCACTTTCCGTGAATTATCTAAGGGTAAAATGTACAAGATATTATCTGAGGCATTCCCGTCCTTCGATACCAAGGCTGTTAAGATACTTGTCCATCAGATGAGGGAGAAAGACAATGGTTTCTGGGTACCTGAGTGGATGCTTAATGATTTTCAAGAGAGGTACTTCATCAGCTCTACTCGAGGTATGCCAAGAGAGTTAGAGAAACAATTTAGAACTAATTCAATGTCGCCTACCCGATACATGGCAGCGTGTAAGGGTGAGGTCTTGTCTACTCAGAACATATTCGTTAGACGATCTCTTATGTCTAGCTACCTAGTCATCTTTAGTCGAGAGGATCAAGGTATCTATGATGAAGTTGTAGCTATCATAGGGGAGATCAATGATGCCCACTTCATGATAGCTGATCAATTCACTGATGACGCTGCACCCTTTATCTTTATTGATGTTGATTACAATCCCGGTTTCAACGGAGTGATTGAGGTCATCAAGGATACCTTACCTGATGGGGAAACAATCTCAGTGTACTATCGAGGTGATGAGATTAAGATCACTGGTAAAGAGGATGTCAAGACAGTAGGTAGCCTGATCAAGGAGCAAATGGCAACTGCTTCCCCTTCTAATGATTGCTTCGTGGAGGTTCGTTAACACTATGCAGATCACTAACCCTCCAGTGGTATACGTTACCTCTGATGAAAAATCCGTAGAACAATCACAAACCATCCCCCCTGCTCCCCTTACTGAGTCCGAACAAGGTAAGAGAGCTGGGCTAAACGTACTCAAAATAGTAGGTGTATATCTCATGAACAAAGCTTCTCACTTGGCATTGACTGCCCTCGTTGTAACCTCACTACCTTTCGTTGGCATAGTACAAGCCAATGATGTATCGAAAGCAGTGGCTGAGATCAACGCTGAAAACAATCCGGTAGTTGTAGTTGAAGAAGAGGCGAAGGTGCCTTGGTGGAAGACACCTATCAAGTCTGCTGGCAAGGCACTGGGTGGTGCTAACAAGATCTATGCTCGTGTTACTCACCCCGATGTACGAGTTGAAGCTCTGATGCAGGAGCTTGAAGCAACCAATGCTGAGTTACGTGAGCAGAAGTTGCAGAACATTCGTCGACAGTCTTCATCTAAGTGGGCGTTCGAGAGTGCAACCTCCTGTGTATCTACATTGAAGGACTACATCGCTGGTACTAAGCCAGCTCCTATCCTACCAGCTAAGGGGAGTAATTGATCATGGCTGCAAAGAAAGATGGGTTCGATAAGACGTTAACGATCTGGGCACCTATATCCTCAATCGTTATCTACCTTATCACTGCCGCTAAGATTCCCTCCCACTTTGAAGATTGGTACAACATCTACAAGTTCGGGGCGGACACTGTTATCGAGGGACACAACACCTTCTGGTGGGTGTCATTAGTTCTACTCGGTGCAATCTTCCTGTTCGTTAATGCTTTAACGTACATGAATCTACGTAAGTAAAGACTTACCCAAGGGCACTTGAAACATAGTGTCCTTCATTAAGTTATTACACAACATGAAACAAATCTACGGGAGACATCCTATGACAGACTTTGTAACGATTGACAAAGAACAGTTTAAGAAACTGAAGAAGATCTCTCGTAGAGAAAGAGAGATAGAGGCAGCACTGTTCCTTGCAGTATGTGCTGCTCACAAGTTAGATGATAAGGCTCTGCTTCAACAGGCTAAGCAGATAGTGGCTGACCAAGATAAGAATTAGAAAGGTAGCTAGGTAGAAGCTTGAGTGTGAGGAGTTTAAAGATAGAGAATGCCACACTGAGTCTAAGGAACTACTGACCTACAGAAGAAGAAACCTAAGTGCTAGATGAGTGTATAGATCTCGGTGAATGTCACCATACGATG
>JABSPG010000163.1 GCA_013214445.1 Ekhidna sp.
AAATGAAACTTTTTGAGGACGCTTACATCTGGGCAGTTCGAAAGTACGAACCCTCTCACAATACGGTAATGAACATGCGCGCTAATCTTATGCGTGCCTACTATATTGTGGGAAGGAATGCCCGCCTTAAAATTACCTTGGCTGACTTCAAGAAATCTCTCAAAGAATTTAAAAAGACAAGCATCTTCAATCTTTCTGAGACTAAAATGACAATGTCTTTTGACTTGGCTGACCAAGACATAAAAAAATGGAGAATGACGTCAATGAATTATTAGCAAACCCGGCGATTCCAGAATATCATTCAGAAAGAATTGAACTACTTGAGTTAGCGAAAAAAGTGGCGCTTTATGAAGGTAATCATAAAAACACTGAAGCGTATGATAACGCTATCCTGAAAATAAAAGCATTTCTATTTGGAGAAGACGCCCCAGAGTACCACCTAACCAAAGTGAAACTCGCAAATTACTACGTTGATTTCACTGACAAATTCGCAGAAGCCAGGCAAATTTATAGTGAGAGTTTTCGTGATAAGGTAGAAAAGGAAATAACAAAAGGTCATGTCGATTACCTAGAAATAATGAATCATCTTGCCAAATTCTATCAAGAAACGGACGATTATGGAAAAGCATCAGAAATATTAGATGAGGCTCTACTTGCTTCTCGGGAGAAATATGATAACGAGGATATTGAGTATGGTAAGGAACTGAATCTGATCGCTGATCTCCAAATCAGTATTGGTCAGTATGAAAAAGCAACCAAAAACTTGGAGCGAGCCATTGAAATAATGGATAATACTAAGACAGCAGAAGCTACTAGCTACCTAGCCTCAGCATTCATCACCAAAGCAAAACTATTGTCAATTAGGGGCGAATATGATGATGCCGAAGATCACATATATGACTCAGAAGATCTGAGAGCTCAAGGAGCATTAACTACTGATGTGACTGGACTGAGCTTTCAAGACGACTTAGGATCTTTGTACACAAATATTGGAAGATATTCAGATGCAACTAATCTATTGACAGAATCATTACAGGAAAAGAAAATTCTATTCGGGAGTGCCAGTCGCCATCTCAATTCTACACTTGTTGCTAATGCGAGGCTTAATTTGATTAAGGGAGATTACACAGAAGCAGAGCAACAAGCTCGCACAGCAAACACCATTGCAACAAGTACATTTGGAGAAGCTTCATCAAAAGTTGTGCCTTCCATGTTGCAACTAGCAGATGTTTACACTACCATAGGAGACTATGAAAAAGCAGAGAGGTTGATCAAAAATTCTATCGATATTCAAAAAGAAAAATTTGGTCCAGAACACGTTGATGTGGGAAAATCGACATCTAAACTTGCTTTGGTATATTTCTATCAAGGTAGACCAGTGCCTAGTGTACAGGAACTGTTTCAACAAGCTGAAAAAATTATCGGTAAAAAACTAGGATCAAATAATCCCACTTATGCCGAAATACTAAAAAATATGGCAGTAGCAAACATTGCGGGTGGCAATTACTCCCTTGCTTTCACATATTTAAATCAAGCGGAAAGAATCTGGAAAGCAAAAATTGGGAAACGAAATAATATTAATGCAGCAACTGCATTAGTTCTCAAAGGGGATATCTTTTATAAGCAGAGGAACTACAACGAGGCTGAAAAATACTATGAAAGTGCACAAAAGCAATACGAACGAGTTTTCAGTTCAAATCATCCTGAATATGTAAAAGTCCAATCCAAACTTAGTAAGACTTATTTCATGCAATCCAGATTTAAAGACTCTCAGGACGAAATGGAGGAAGTATTAGCTAATTACAAGAACTTTATCCAAGATTATTTCCCTGCTCTTAGTGAACGAGAAAAAGCAAAATTCTGGAACACGATCAAGGGTGACTATGAATTCTACAATACACTTATTATTTCTAGAAATAGAAGTACCAGATACATTGGCGAATTGTACAACAATGCACTTCTAACGAAGGCATTGCTTCTAAACTCCTCCATAAAAGTTCGTCAACGTATTATGAGCAGCAATGACCAGCAACTTATTGGTATGTACACTAAATGGGTAGAAAATAAAGAACTCTTGACCGCTGCACTTTCCATGAGTACCCAAGATTTGCAAGAGAACAATATAGACCCTACAGTGCTGGCAAATAATGTGGAACAGATCGAAAAAGAAATAAGCTTAAAGTCCGAGTTATTTTCTCAAAGCGCAGATAGCCGAGAAATATTGTGGGAAAATGTAAAAAGCTCTCTAGGTGATAATGAAGTCGCAATCGAGATGGTTAGATTTCGAGTATTCGATCATGTCTTTACAGACTCCATTATGTATGCACTACTTTATGTTAAAGGTGATAAAAGATCTGAGCCAAAAATGGTTCTACTAGAAGATGGTAAATCTCTCGAGGGCAAATTTTTGAAGAGATATCGAAACAGTATCAAATTTAAAATACAAGATAAATACTCGTATGAAAACTATTGGCTACCCATCAAGGATGAGGTAGGCAGTGTCTCAACGATCTATCTATCCCCTGATGGAGTCTATAATCAGATAAATCTTGAAGCAATCCCTACGCCAGACGGGAAATATGTTCTTGACAACTCTAATATTATTTTGATCAGCAACACAAAAGACTTATTCCTCAATAAAATCAAAACCAAAGTTGTAGCAGAAGAACAGTATGCTATGATGTTCGGTAATCCAAGCTTTTATGTAGATACCAAGCCAGGTAAACCACTTGCAAGTTCAGGATTAACCAGAGCTACCGCAGAAGTAGTATCGCCCCTTCCAGGAACCAAAAAAGAGATTGAAGAACTAGATGAACTACTCAATCGCAAAGGATGGAATATCGACAAGTTCACAGAAACGAATGCAGACGAAGGATCAATCAAAAAAGTATCAAACCCTAAGGTATTTCATGTTGCAACACACGGATTCTTCAAATCTGCACCTAAAGCCAGTACTGCTGGCAAAGAGTATAATGAAACTGCAGCTTACGACAATCCCCTACTAAAGACAGGTCTCCTTTTAGCGGGTGCTGGGGACATTCTCAATCAGACTCAGTTTAACTATAACGTAGACAATGGAATTCTGACTGCATATGAAGCCATGAATCTAAACTTGGATAAAACAGATCTCGTAGTACTTTCTGCATGTGAAACTGGCTTAGGAGAAATACAAGCTGGGGAAGGAGTCTATGGTCTGCAGCGAGCTTTCTTAGTTGCAGGTGCAAGAACAATTGTAATGTCTCTCTTTAAGGTGAGCGACGAAGCAACTCAACAACTGATGGTCAAATTCTACCGTAAATGGATTGAAACAGGCGATAAGCGTCAATCTTTTATAGATGCTAAGAAAGAAATTAGAAATGAGTATCGAGACCCAATCTATTGGGGTCCCTTCGTTATGATTGGGTTAGATTAAAGCAAATGAATCAAACTTCTTAAAGGACATCTAATACGTGTCCTTTTTTTATGCTGAGTCAAATCATCTACAAGGCACATTTTCGCGCTTGAAACCAGATACGTTGGAAATACTAGAGAAACATTGAATCGCCATAAAACAAGGTTAAGCGCAATCAACTTTAGAACATATCAAAATATCTAGACACTGTGTCTTGGATACTCTTAGAGAATCCACTAATCTATCAAGGTTAGTTCTTGAGTTCTTTCTACTCGTAGATAAGGGTGGAGGAAAACAGTATCTATCATCAATCAAAGAGTAGCCAAATGGTTAGATGATCACAGTAAAGAACTCTTCTGATAATGACAAAAGTTGACTCATTTTACCATTGGTGTTTGGCCTTCTCAGCATCATTTAGAATCTATAGATAACAAAAAAACCTGACTCATTCGAATCAGGGTTTTGAAAATTGTTTCTACTAAAGCTAATTATTCTTCTTCGAAAACTTTGATGCCGTTTCTCTCAATGATATCCTTTTTGATGATTTTAAAATCCTCAACTTCAGGGTTCATTTTAATTGCTTCCTCAATAGCAGTCAATGCATCTACAATCAGGCCATTTTCTTCATAAAAGGAAGCATAGATCACTTTATTCAAAGGACTGGACTCGTCTACTTCAGCTTTCAGACTGCTAAGTCCCTCTGCATACTGTGCAGGATCCTCAGGACGTTTGATTGCAATATCACCCGAAGAAACATCCAAGTTCTCTTTTGCTCTCACATTAATGATCCATAGACCTTCCTCATTTTTCATCTGCTCTTGAGTAAAATCTAATTCTATGTTGTTTCCGGAAACCTCTTGTTTCATGATCTCCTCATCAAAGATATTTTTGACAGTTACAACAAACGTATTTTCTTCCATCCCCTCTGGGGTGTACCAGTTTAAAATGGCATTATCTCCCAGTACGCTGGCATCCTCAGAAGGAATTAGCACTTGAATTTGCTCGTCACCTGCAAGAGCTCTTGAAACCGCTCCTGTAGCGTTTAATCTTGCTCTGTAGTTTGGCTGCTCTTTCTCGTTCATTTTGTTTGACAAGAACTTAGCATATCTACTTGAAACGCTTGCAGATTTTGTGTTTACCATTTTTGCTAGTTCAGCAACTTTCTTAGTACCTGGGGTTCTAACTTCAAGTGTCTTTCCTGATTTATGCATTAAACCAATGTAAGCACCTTGAGATGCGATTAACTCGTCTCCATCATTTAAGGTGGAGCCAGTTTTTAGGGCAACTGCAGCAGCAGCACCTTCCTTTTTAACCTGATTTTGACCATTGTTAGCCAAAACTCTAAATGTATACCCTTGTCCGTTGGCAACTCCTGCCACGAAAACGAGCATAACTGTGATAGCGATAGAAACAAACTTTCTCATAATAGTTCCAATAATAATCTGGTGTTTATATAATTCTATAATCGTGATACTTTAAATAATTCTTTTCTTCCCTCTTTAGAGAAGCTATTTTTTACTACTCCGTAGAATACTTCCAAACCATCACCTGACAGTCCTACGGCAAATAGTAGATAGGTAAGATCCAATTTGAAGCTGAATATGTCCAGAGCATAGATCATGATGTATATCAAACCAATAAATTCAATAGCTTGAATAATCTTGGTAATTCCATCATACCATTTAGGTAGCTTTTTGTAAACCCATGAAAAGGCCATGATATTCAGAAAAAGACCAATGAATCCTATTAATAATTTTTGCCATTCTTTTAGGTAAAAGATATAGTCTTCATTCATGATCATGGACACAATATTGGCATGAATAACTCCACCATACATGTCCGGAAAAGCCCTACCGATATACACCTCATTTAATGGAGTGAAGTACTTATCTTCAAAATTCTCCCTATCTCCCAAATACTCTCCCAGAAAGCAGAATATCACTACTTTACCCTCTATGATATCTGGCGTATAATTTCCACCAAATACATCAGGAACATCCAGAGCGTAATACTTATTTCCAAACTTAGTAGCCCCATAATCGAGCACGTTTCCTCTATACTTTACAACTTCCACTTCATTTCCTCTTGAAACGAATTTTTCCGTTTTTTCAGGCTCAACAATAGATGCTAATTTAACAGCAAACGATTGATGTACAGTGCCGTCGGTTGTTGTAAGCGTAGGATTAAATTCTCTACACATTTTTAGGTCTTCCTGCACATCCGCATCAGTAATTAAGTTGGCAAACGCTTCTTGTGAATTGTAAGTAAACCAAGGCCAAGAAGATTGCACAGAATCAAAATCATCTATATCCGGATTGTACAAAATTTTGGAAACCATTACTAAGTTTTCTACTCTACCTAAAGCATCGCTAAGCATCATATCACCCAGGGTATCCTCCTTAGGGAAGTTGAAGAATGTATCCATTCCCAATACTGCCGGGTTATGTTGACTGATAGAATCAACCATCATCGCAATGCCTGCTCTTGACTCCAATCCCAAATTGACTAAAATGATATTTTCATCAGCGACGGGATCGTCAAGTAATTGTGAGAAATAGAGATCAGTAAATTCCATGTCTCCAAAAGCATCTCCAATTGGATCAAATATGTCAAAGATCTTCGCTTCTGATATTACCGTCGAAACAAATACCATCAAGCCTATTATAAAAAATGTTCCAAGGATTACATCCTTCCAGAATCTTCTAAACATTATCTATTCGGTTGGTGAGTAGGTTAGTTAACTTTATACTGCAATTAAAACATTTCTTACCAACGATCATAATTACCTTATTAGAAGAGTTCAATTTATTCTTCAAATAAAGTAAAAAAAATTTGATTACTCGTCTTATGGATTCAACTTTTCGGCGAACACCTAAAATTCATCTACAAGACTTAATTGATGGCCTGATAGGCGGGAATAGGGCTTTTTTAAGCAAGGCAATCACGCTAGTAGAGAGTAAAAGGCAAGATGATAAAGTCCAAAGTGCCGAACTGGTCGATAAAATAATCTCAACAGCTGGTAAAAGCTTGAGAATTGGCATTACCGGAGTGCCTGGTGTAGGAAAAAGTACATTTATTGAGGCTTTCGGAATTCAATTGACAAAACTGGGAAAAAAAGTAGCAGTACTTTCAATAGATCCCAGCAGCAATAGAACCAAAGGCAGTATTCTGGGGGATAAAACACGAATGGATCAACTATCAAGAGACCCCAATGCCTTTATCCGACCTTCAGCATCCGGATCGAGTCTTGGAGGAGTTGCATCTAATACCAGAGAAGCAATACTGCTATGTGAAGCGGCAGGATTTGATATTATTATTATTGAGACTGTTGGAGTTGGGCAAAGTGAAACTATCGTCAAAGACATGGTTGATTACTTTCTCTTATTGATGTTGGCTGGTGGTGGAGATGAATTGCAAGGAATCAAGCGTGGCATCATGGAAATGGCAGATCACATTCTCATTAACAAAGCAGACAAAGAAAATATCAATGCCGCCAAGCGCTCAAGAGAGGATTACAAAAATGCGGTTCACCTATTTCCTCCCAATGAAGCAAACTGGACTGTCCCAGTTGATCTGTGTTCTTCGCTAGAAAATGAAGGCATTCTCGATGCTTGGAAGAAGATAGAAATGTATCAGCAACAGGTGGTTGAAAATGGATGGTTTATGAAAAATCGCAGCAAACAATCATTAAAGTGGTTTCATGAAAGAATTCAAACTAGGTTGGAATCGAATTTCTACTCCCAACCTAAAATCCATGAAGAGATTAAAAAAAGAGAGCTATTAATCTCCGAGCAGCAAATTTCAGTGCGCAAAGCAGTTGATGAGCTATTCAATTTTTAGGATCTCACCATAATTCAGGCTACACTTTTGAAAAGCCTCTTCAATACTTACTTTTTTCAAAAATGAATAGAACATACGAATGACGCCCATATGGGTAACTATGACTACTTTCTGAAAATCAGAACTCTTTAACTCTTGGTAGAAATCAACCACTCTATCGTACAATTCAGTCGCAGACTCCCCTCCGGGAGGCTTGGCGAAAACAAAATCTTTCATCCAATCACTCAACTGCTTTTGATCTATTTCGTCCCATTTCTTTAGCTCCCAATCACCAAAACTTACCTCCATTAATCGTTCATCAAGATTCACATCCGCAGAAATGAAGTATGCAAGCCTAGCACATCTTCTCAAAGTACTACTAAAAACTATATCAAAAGAATGAGGGAGTAATTCCATCAATAGCTGAGCTTCCTGTTCAAAATTTTCAGTGACATCAAGATCAGCTTGGCCATAGCAGATGCCTTTTGCAACATTGGGCGTAGTATGTCTGATCAGATAAATTTCCAAACTAAAATAATTAGTGCGTAGCTTGAAACCTCCATTATCTGTTGTGCAGCACCAAGGCAATCCCCTGTATAACCGCCGATCCACTTGCGGAAGTAAATGCCTAACCGGATTTTGAAGAGGTATAGTACAGGCACTATGACAAAGACCAAATAATTATTGAGGAGATATGCAACAAAAAGTAATGGTGCCACACCAAAAATGAATGCCAAGATCAAATTATTAATGTTTGTTTTCTTAGCAATAGGTTTTGCTTTGCTGTCTGGAGTATCTCTAACATATGCATCAGTAAACACAAATGTGGCTGCCATAAATCTACTGATTGCATGAACCGCAACGAAAGTCAAAAGGACAATTGGAATTTCATGAAAAGAAATCAATTCTCTTAGCAAGACCATTTTGAGAATAAATAGTAGTACCAATCCTATCACTCCATAGGCCCCTACTCTACTATCCTTCATGATACTTAGTATCTTATCTTTTGTCCACCCACCA
>JABSPG010000164.1 GCA_013214445.1 Ekhidna sp.
GTGAATGAACTCACCGCTAAGCGATTGACGCTGCAAGTAGTTGAATCACAGGTTCGATATGAAGTCGACTGATGTCAGATATCTAAACGATTTTTTTATCATTTACATCGTTTAGCACCGCTATTTATCGAATACTTCTGGCGCTTGCGTCATTCTTATGTACTTTCGAACGATTTACTCCAATTGTTTGTACTAACCGCATTTATTTGGCATGAAGAATTTTTTACTAACCGCATTTTGTCTACTAGCTACTTATTTTATTTCTTTTTCACAAACCGGACCTGGAGGTCAAGGTAAAAACGATGGATCGTCTACTTTGGAACTCTGGCTTAAATCCGATGCAGGAGTTCTAAACTCGACTGGACTTGCTGCAAGCGATGGGGAAAATATTGCAACTTGGGAAGACCAAAGTGGCAATGGCAGAGATGCGACTCAAGGAAACGATGCGAACCGACCGGTTTTTGATTCTATTAGCGTAGCTATGAATGGTTTTCCAACACTCAGTTTCGAAGCTAATGACAACAATCGGCTAGATTTTTCATTAACAGCAATTCCAGATGGGTGGTCGGTTTATCTGATTTTTAGAGCGTCAGAGCTTGAATTTCAGCAAGGATTTTTTCTTGGAGATAATATTTCCGAAGAGAAATTTGGTCTGTGGGATAGAACAGGAGATTCCGATCTACGTTATTTTATTCGTCCATTTCCGGCTCCTGGCGTCCCTGTGGGAAGTTTTGATGATAATGTTTTGCATCTTTCTGGAACTAATACAACAATATTTTATCTAGAAAGAGTAGATGGTACTGATGATTACCAGTTAGCCATTAATGGTACGGTCAACTCACTACCGTCTTTAACTGCAACCACTGGAGATCTAAATCTTGCACGAATTGGTGGGAATGCTTCCGCTGGTCAATATTGGGACGGTGATATCTCTGAAGTAATTGTCTTTAGTGATCAATTAAATGATGCACAGCGCATAATACTTGATAATTATTTAGCCTCAAAATATGGTATAACCATAGAAAATGATTTGTATGCGTTCCAGTCCAACTATGGATTAGACGTAGCTGGAGTAGGTAATTCTGGAGGTGATTTAATTACTTCAGCAGTTTCATCCAATATCCTTGGATTAGCGATTGATGGCGCTAACCTTGATGATGGTGACTTTGTGACCTTTGGTCACAATGGAGGGGCTATTGACAGTTGGTTGGCAACTGAGCAACCGCTAGCAGATACCAACTTTCTCAGATTGGAAAGGGAGTGGGTTTTTGATACAACTGGCTCACCAGGAGTTGCCAACATATCCATAGATACAACACTGCTTCCAGCGAAGACGGCAGACTTTGAGTTTTATTATTTGTGGTTAGATGCGGATGGAGATTTTACCTCAGGGGCAACTCCATACTTGCTGTCAGCTGTTGCAGATTCTTCAATCTACCAAGCGACTGGCATAACACTAAGTGATGGGTTATACGCTAGCATTTCTTTGCATCGATCGGTGATAAACTTTGCACCGACAGCATTTAATGGTTTCGAAACGGATGGAGCAACAACAGCTGATTTTAATGTGGAAATTCCCTATGCAGTTTATCGCGATGTGGCAATTGATTATGAATTATCCATGTCAGGTACATACAATGACAATAACCCAGCAATTACAACCCCTGCCACGGTAACCATTACAGCAGGAAATACCACAGAGACCATCAGTATTTCCATGAATGGTGACACGGATGACGAATCGGATGAAACCATCATCCTAGATTTGGATGGCACTACGGGAGTTCTTGCAGTTGCTGGTGCCGATTCAGTCGGTACGTATACGATCAATGACGATGATGGAGGCGATCCCACCATTCAGTTTGATGCGCCTTTCAGCTACAGCTTTAAAAAGACAATTACGATTGATCCTACAATGGTATCTGGATCCTCCGACTTGGCGAATTTCCCAGTTTTAATCAACTTGACTGATGCTGATCTAGCTACAACTGGAAATGGTGGAAATGTGACAAATGCTGACGGCTATGACATACGATTTACATATCAAAACTCAGTTGCCTGGCTATCGCATGATATTGAGTTTTATAATGAAGTGAACGGTACATACACGGCTTGGGTAAACCTACCGGTATTATCAGCTACAGACAATACTGTCATTGAGATGTACTATGGAAACGCTGGTGTTACATCTGATCCATCCACAACCGCTGTTTGGGATGAATATTACGGAGTATATCCTCTGAATGACTTAAATGATGCCTCCGTTAATGGATACAATGGGTCAGCGATTGGTTCTGGAGATGGACCTGACGATGTTGCAGGTATAGCGGGTAGAGCTAGGGAATTCAGTCAAGCAGATGATGATGTAATTGAATTGACAGGGTTTCCAGATCTTGGATATGAGGCTGGCGGCACGGATCTTGAGTTCACGATTTCGGCATGGGTCAATATCTCTCCATCATTTACAGGAACAGGTCGAATTTTTAGTGATGATGAGAATAACACTCAAGGTTTTGCAATCTCTTTAGGGGATGGAGCTGCTGGAAATGTCAGATCTTACACACGAGGATTTGCCGATGCGGGAATCATTGATGGGACTGAAAATTTACCATCTAATGATTGGCAGCAAGTAGTACTTGTAGTAGATCGTGTCAATCAGGATCGTATCATTTATCTGAATGGGGCATCAAGCAATTCAGATGTCTCTGATGCAGGTACATGGGGAAGAGACTTAGGTAATGCAGCTATTGGAGGAGAGGCCCTAGGAGGAGAATTAAACACATTTGGGGGGATTATTGATCATGTAACAATTACAAATGGAATCCGAAGTGCTGAGTGGATAGCAACAGAATTTAATATGATCGACCAAACAGTCAACTATTATACGATTGGAACTGAGGAGGCTCTATCAGGTTTTGATATTGCTGAAGCAACAGACACGCTAGCTCTTACGGTAGCTCTTTCTGCTACTTCGGGTACGGATGTTACTGTCAATTATTCAATCATAGGAGGGACTGCCCAAGAAATTGATGATTATGTTCCGCTTTCTGGTACTGCAACGGTTGCTGCAGGTCAATTGAGTACTTCATTTACGCTGGATTTAAATAACGATGTTGTAGATGAAGGGAATGAGACAATTGTTTTGTCACTCTCCTCCCCAAGTTCAAATGCCAACCTTGGTGCAAATAATGAACTTACAATTACTTTGATTGATGATGATGATCAGCCTGTTATATCATTT
Source organism: Ekhidna sp. (assembly GCA_013214445.1). Lineage (GTDB taxonomy): Bacteria > Bacteroidota > Bacteroidia > Cytophagales > Cyclobacteriaceae > Ekhidna. The sequence goes on from JABSPG010000164.1 coordinate 3,242, forward strand.
ACTGACACATTAATCTCTGTCAACGAAGGATCTGCCTCCAATTTACTTGCATTGAATCTGAATGGAGCATCGGGTACAGACGTTACGGTAGATTATACGGTTTCAGATGGTACTGCAAATGCTGGAAGTGATTTTGTTTTGGTAAATGGATCTGCAACTATTTCTGCAGGGAGTACAACCGGCGAAATTTCATTTAACATAATTGATGATGCAGACATTGAAAGCCCGGAAAATTTCTCGATCAAGCTAAGTAATCCAAGTAATGCGACACTAAATGTAGATTACGACTCTGCTGGTGTGATAATAAATGATAACGACAACTTTGGTATCGACGGTCCCGGAGGTGTAGGTGATGCCGATGGTAGCGGAACGCTTGTCATGTGGAGTATTGCTGACTCAGTTCAGACCTCTGGCAGTGATGTGACTACCTGGCCTAACGAGGTGGGTATTCCTGAACTTGATCTAGCGCCCTTCGGCACAGCTCCCACAAAAGTTGATAATGCGCGAAATGGTCATGCCGAAATAAGTTTTGCTACTGGGGTAAATGATGCTGTTAGAACGAGTGAATTGAGCGCTTCATACTTTCCTTACAATGAAGCAACTACATTCACGATAACTCGCCATGACAACAGAAGTCTTCGTGCCTCTACTTATGCAACTGATACCAATACATCCGGAGGTATTGGGACCAATAGATTTTCTACTCATTTGCCTTGGAACGGAATCTGGTATTTTGATTTAGGTCAGTGTTGTACATCATCTAGGATTCAAGGAACATATGATCTGGACTGGGAAGGAGAATATGGCATTTTTGCATTTCGATCAGGTGAAGATGAAGGAAAAGAGGTTTGGCGAAATAATCTTAGTATCGCGACAAGGGCAGGGACAGATAATTTCACAAACCACAATAATTATCGGTTTTATTTGGGACACAGCACGAATGATGATTTTAGCGGGGATATTCTTGAGTTCATCATGTTCACTAATCCGCTCAATAACGCTCAGGTCAATATTGTTAATAACTACCTGGCGGCTAAGTACGACTTAGCTATCGAGAATGATCTGTTTGCGTTCAGCACAACCCACAGTTTTGATGTCGTGGGTATTGGATATGAAGATGCAGATAATTTTCACGTTGCGGCAAAGGCAAATGTGATTACTTTGTCGAATGCGAGCGACTTAGGTTCAGGTGATTATGTTTTTTCGGGCCACAATAATGAATTAAAAGATTCGTGGACCACCACTGAAATTCCAACCGGATTTGATAGCCTAAGAAGAGTGCAGAGAGAGTGGAGGTTTGATGTTACAGGTTCACCAGGAACAATTTCTATTGCCATCGACACATCAAGGCTTCCCGCAAAGCCGGCAGGTTATGCAGATTATATTTTGATGGTGGATAGCGATGGTGATTTTTCAAGCGATGCAACTATCTATAGTACCTCCTTGGTAGGAGGTGAATTTGTTGCCAATGATGTTGAGGTTTCGCAAGGCGATTATATGTCTGTTGGTATACTAATTAGAAAAATCGATTTCGCAAATACGTCAATAAACACCCCTGAAACGGCTTCAAACAGCATTGTAGTTTCAATAAATCAGTCTTACGTAGAAGATCTTGATATTGATTACTTCATTAAAGGTAGTAGTACTGCTGAGCAAGGTAGTGATTACTCGCTAGCCACTTCCGGTACCATTACAATCGCAGCTGGATCGACTTCAGCATCTCTGAATCCAAATGTGATCGACGAATCTGAAATCGAAAGTGATGAAACCATTGTTTTTGCTTTAAGAAATGCTCCGAACGGAACCTTCTTAGGTATTGATTCGGTCTTTACCTACACAATAACTGACGATGATAATTTCCGGGATATTGATTTTAGATCCCCATGTGATTATTCCTACTCTAAAACGATCACCATCGACAATGCACTAGTTGATGATTCAGATGGGGCCAATCTGTCCAATTTCCCTTTGTTTGTTTCAATGGTTGATCCAAATCTTGCAACCGCTGGTAATGGAGGTAATGTTATCAGTTCTTCAGGGTATGATATTGCGTTCACTTACAAAGATTCGCTGGTGTGGTTAGACCATGAAATTGAATCCTACGACGCTACAACAGGAACATACAATGCATGGGTAAGGGTGCCGGTTCTTGATTTTGACGATGATACGGAGCTAACCATACATTACGGAAATGCCAACATTACTAGCAACCCGTCAGTGACCAGTGTTTGGTCAGAGTACATTGGGGTTTGGCATTTTGAGGGAGATGTCGCGGATGCATCACCGAATTCACATAACGGGACAAATAATGGGACCATTTCTGTTTTAGGCCAGCTCGGCAATGGTAGAGAGTTTGACGCAGATGGAAACGATTTCATTGAGTTGGCCACTTTCCCCGATTTAAGTGATGACTTTACCATTACAGCATTCGTAAATCCTTCCTCGAATGAGAGAGGCCAGCGAATTTTCATTGATGATGATAATAATTCTCAGGGATATGCACTTTCTCTATTTGATGGAAATAATGTGGGAAGAGTGCGATTCTTTAGTAGAGGTGCAGGGAACGTAGTTGTGGATTTTAATGGATCAGGAATAAGTCAGTCTTCAGGATGGCACTATGTGGCCGGAGTTGTTGATGTCGAAGCATCAGGAGGAGCTGGTAGTAGAAGTATTTATGTTGATGGTGCGCTTGGGACTACTGGGGCCAATAATAATGGCGGCTGGGGATCAGATGCTGGTAGTACTGCCATTGGGGGCGAAACCCTTTCGGGAGAGGTGAATAATCGGTTTGAAGGACAAATGGATGAGGTTCGAGTATATAACGGATTACTATCTGCTTCGCGGATAGCTACTGAGTATGCAAACTACAATGATCCATCTACTTTCTACACCGTCAGTGCGCAAGACACTACCCAAGGTTGCTTTGTTGCAGAAAATCAGTCCGGAAATGTTGAAGTTACCGTTTCACTGCAGCCGATTGATAATTCTAGCCCTACTACGGCACAGTACGAAGCAACTGGGGGTACTGCAATAAATGGAACTGACTACACCTTGGCCTCTGGTGTGGTGACCATCCCAGCAGGTGAGCAGAGCGCGACATTTGAATTCCCTTTGATAAATGATCTTTCAGATGAGGTAGACGAAACCATCGAGATCACAATCTCAAATCCTAGCTCAAATACTAAAATTGGAAGCAAAAGCACAACTACCGTCACCATTCAAGATGATGATGGCTTGCCGGTTATTTCATTTGTTGACACGGTGAGTATAGCCAATGAGGGTTCTAGCTTAGTACGTATACCTGTAGAAATTAATGTGGAATCAGGAAATACCGTCTCGGTAGATTATGAAGTGAAGCTGGCAAACACGACCGCTACCGAAGGTGTAGACTTCACTGCCTTGACGGGAACCTTGGACATTGCTCCAGGAGAGCTTTCTAACACGATTTCGTTTCAGCCGATTGATGATTCGGACATTGAACCAATTGAGACCGTGCAGATCCGGATTTTTAATCCTCAAAACGCCGATTTATCTACAGCGAGTGATACACTTCATTTAATCAGTATCAAAGACAATGACGATCTTGGATTTGAAGGACCAGGTGGAGTAGGAGACGTTAAAAATGTAGGAGGAGAAAACTTGCTTAAGTTATGGTTGATCGCTGATTCTGCTACAGTGAATATGTCTAATCAAGTCACTGCCTGGGAGAATGAAATTCAGAATGTGAGTGTGGATTACACCATGATTCCAGCTATATCCAGTCCTAATTTTGTGGAAAATGCCATCAATGGAAGGAGTGTCGTTTCGTTTGAGGACACGCAAGATGCCCTTGTATCTACAGGAGCCTTGTCTGTGGCAAGTTTTCCTGGTAACGAACTGTCTATATTCATTGTAACAGAGACCGACAACATTAGCCAGGTATCCTATGCCTATGCTACCGACGATAACGAAACTCAAGTGGTGGAGACGAATAGCATTAGCGCAAGTATTCCTAACAATGGAAATGTGGAGTTTAATCTGGCCGGGGATATTGAAACGGCAGTTTATCAAGGCGCATGGAATGGGAATGCGAGTATTTATACGCATGTGGTGTCTTCCGATACGTTCTTGGTGAGAAGGAATAATAACACCATAGCCAATGACAATTCTGCAGGTAATAATTTCACAAATCATACCAATTTCAATTTCTACCTTGGAAAATCATCCAGTGCATCTGATCATTTTCAGGGAGATATTGCGGAATTCATCATGTTTAGTAGGGAGTTGAACCTGGCACAAATAGACATTGTCAATAACTATCTGGCTGCTAAGTATGATCTTTCGATTGTCAATGACCTGTACAATTTCAATGTAACCCATGGAACAGAGGTTGCAGGTATCGGAAGATTCGATGAGAACAATCAGCACGTGGCGGCACGAGCTGGCATCCTGACCTTAAGTAACGCGAGTGATCTGGGAGATGGTGATTACGTATTGTTTGGCCATGATAATGGGGATGTAGGTGCATGGTCTTCTACTGAAATACCTGTAAATGGGGTATTGAGAACGGAGCGTGAGTGGCGAGTTGACACGACGGGTACACCGGGTACTGTGACGATAGCTATTGATACGACTCTGCTTCCGAGTAAGATCGTTGGTAATGAGGATTATGTGATCATCGTTGATACGGATGGAGATTTTACCTCAGGGGCATCCATTGTGTCCACTACCTTAGTTGATAATGAGTATAAGGCCTCAGATATAGCACTTAATTCTGGGGACTATTTCACCATTGGAATCATTACCAGGACAGTTTCATTCGCAGTAGTTTCAGACAATGATTTTGAGGATCAAGCAACAAATGTTCAAGTGAACCTAAGCTTGGAATCTACTGATCCAATCACATTGGATTATGTGATCAAGGACGGTACTGCTACCGGCGGTAATGTTGATTATGCCTTGGATGC
>JABSPG010000165.1 GCA_013214445.1 Ekhidna sp.
TTTCGATTCTTCGAGATTTTAAAGACAGGCACAATTTGAAGATTATTTTGGAACCTGGAAGTGCATTTGCATGGCATGCAGGCGATCTACACACCACAGTGTTGGACATAGTTGAAAATGGAGGACAAAGGACGGCCATTTTTGATGGTTCCTTTACTTGTCATATGCCCGATTGCTTAGAGATGCCGTATCGTCCAAGGTTAGAAAATGGGTCTGACGTCATAATCAAAGGTTGGCATCCCTACAGGTTAGGAGGCGTAAGCTGTCTAGCAGGAGATTTTTTGGATGACTACTGGTTTGAAGAACCCTTGCAGGTTGGAGATTCAATCGTATTCAAGGACATGATGCATTATACAATGGTAAAGACAAGTACCTTCAATGGAGTCAAGCACCCTTCCATTGGTATAAAGCGTGCAAATGGAAGTATAGATATAGTTAAGGAGTTTTCATACCAAGACTTCAAAACACGCTTGTCTTAGTTGCTACTTTTCCTGCTTAGCCTCTAGCTCGCCTCGCATGAATAGATTGTATTCCTCACATGATAAATATCCTTCTCCTTCAGAATATGGGCATGTTTTATATACTTCGTTAAACAGTCCTGCTTGTACAACAACACCTGATCCATGGCATACAGGACACAACATTTTTTCTAATCCCCCGCAATCATACTCAGCTGATTCCAGATCCTTTTCAAATTGCATTGCTTGAGTTCTTTGAATCTTTAGGTATTCATCTTCAGCGAATTGCAGGATTTGAATGGCTGGTTCGTAGTAACGGCCTTTGGTACCTTTTAATTGGATATACTTATTTAGCCAGTTGATACTCTGTTTGTACTTCTGGAGATGGAAGCTGTTCCTACCGAAAAAATAAGCCATCTCTGAGGGTAGCTTTGATTTGTTTTGCAAGACAAATTGAAAAAGTACTTGTGCACTGTCATATTCGCCTAAGGCCATTAATTCTGCACCTCTTTCCATTTTAGCTATCAATTCGTTTTCTCGAACGATTTGAGCATTGGAAAGGAATGTGATACTCAAACAAAATACTGTAAACAGTTTATTCATGGCCTTTGATAACGATCAGAAAATTAAATTGGTTTACTTGGTCTTGCCCTTCTTTTGTGCAAAAGATTAGCCACTACTGTATTAGTGGAAGATCTTGTGGTTTGAAATGCAATATTCGACCAAAGAAGCGTTTTCAGTTAGTTATGCAGAAAGTTTGTTTCGTTCTTATATTTTTTTGCTTAGGCACTATTGCTAGAGCTCAGAATACCCGGGATACTGAAGCTCCAAGGACCCCTAGGCCCCAGTATCAAGCATTTAAGAAAGAGAAGAAGAGTGTCTTTTCCTTTTTAAAGAAAAGAAAAAAGATTGAGTTCAAGACTAATCAAGAGGAGGTTGCCGATTTTCGAGCTAGGATAAGACAAGTAAATAGAGAGAAGATTAGAGAGGAGAGAAAAGCCAACAAGCCACAATTCACCAATCATGAGTATTTTGGTCATAAACGGCCACCTAAGAAACGCCCTCCAGGCAAGCAGAAATTTTGTAAGGTTTGCAAAATCAAACACTAAGGACTGTAAGCAACTTAAGCGCTTACTTTATAGAGTTTGTGAGATCTTAAGCGTAAGTTAAAATGATTTAAAATTGAACGTCTAATTGACTGCTTCAAAAAAGTATGATTTACTCCTTCCCCTGAGGTGGCATACTTTATGATTGGACGTTGTATTTCCTTGATAGTGGAAAGTTCAGCAATCCACTTAGCATACATTTCCTTCCATTCAGAATCGTATGCCTCCATGTGAGATCTACCATCCCACATGATCTCCAATTGATTGTCTGCATGGTTATGTCTGTATATTGCAGCTACTAGGTCGTAATTTTCTTCTAGAAGAAGACTAGCGGAACTGATTTTCTGCCTCAATTCGATGATGAAATCATCTTCAAGTCCCATTGGATTATGCTGCAAGTGATAGGAGGAAAGAATCTGATTAAGCCAAGCTGTTAAGAGAGCATCTTTACTAAAAGCTTGTACCGACTTTAGTAGGTAGTTTTTGTCTTGTGCGAAAAATTTGTCTTCGATGAGCATAAAAAAAGGGTATCACAAAGATACCCTTCTTAATTCTTTATTCAAGATTTTACTTGGTAAACTGGAACACCCACTGCTCATCAAATATTCCATTAGCTAATGATGATGGAACGGTGAATGATGTACTTAGAGATGCAGCGTTCGTGTCTGTACCAAGAACTATACTTACACCATCGCCTGTCACTACGGATGAAACATTAGTAGCGCTAGCAAAGGTCCAAGATCCTGAGGCACTAGTTGCTGTGGCGTCTCCACCCCACACCTGACCATAGCCAGCAGGAATTCCAGAGACAGAATAACTACCACCCCATACACCATCGGTGCCTTCCGAAAATCCACTTACAGTGAGGGTAAAGCCTGTCCAGTCTCCTTCAATGCCTCCTCCAAAGGTAGGACTACCAGAAACATTCCAAGATCCTTCAATTAAATCCTTCGCCTCTTCTCCTGCTGAAGGAGGAGCTGGATCATCCCCACCGCCGCATGACATAAAAATAACTAAGGAAGCAAAAACTAAGGCAGCAAGTAAGTTTGATAATCTTTTCATAAATTTTAAATCTAAATAATTGTCTGAGTTAGATATTAGTACGTGTCAAAAGTATAACTTTTTGTTATTTATACCTACTAAACTGCGCAATGGAGAAAAAATTATTTTACAACGCATTTTTTTTACAAAAGAATTGAGTTTTGGCAGACGTTAATTTCTTTTTGATCGTTAGAAGCGATGATTATTATTGAGCTCCTATTTTTATTGATTTCGTCCATCCACCATCTAAAACCCTGCTCGTCTAGATTGGAAGTTGGTTCATCTAGGAATAGGATATTATTTTCAAAATAGAAAGCAGTAATCAATTGTGTTCTTTGTTTCATCCCTGTAGAAAACTCATCAATTATTTTGTCTAGTGGTAGGGATGCTTTGTCTGCCATCTGTTCAAAGTTGCAAAGTGGCTTTTTGAAATTTGCATGGAATTTAAGCAGCTCTCTTAGAGTGAACTCTTGGATGATTTCCGTGTAAGGTCCTACAAATGCAGCAGAATGCGGGTGTTCATCAGCAGCTTGGTTGTCAAATAGTATTTTACCCTTGCTCGGAGTTAGGAAACCAGCGATCAACTGAAGCAATGTAGATTTTCCAGCTCCATTTTTTCCTGTGATAGCTGTTTTTTCATCATTCGTAATAATGAAATCTAGATCCCTGAAAATCCAGCTTTTACCGTATTTTTTACTGATACCTTTTCCTTCGATCACCATGAATATCTAAAGTAGTTCTTTTGGAGTGCACAGGTAGTATTTAGTTACGATTTTACTCATGGCTTTAATATTGGGTAGGTCGGAGGCTTCCGCTACATCTACTACTTCGCCGTGCTTCCTTAAGATCTTAATGGACTCTCCGGAGGAAATATATGCTGAATTACTCACAGAACCAGTCTTCAGGAAGTAAGCCGCCTCGTTATCCGATATCTGATAATTGGCTTTGACCTTTTCAAAGAGATCGTCTGTCACAATCCTTCCTAGGGGTTCATTTGAAAAAGAGATACCCAGAAGCTCTCTATTGAGTATCATCTTACTTAGTGTTCTTAAGGTGAAGTCCTCATGATTTATCCAGAATTTTATGGATCCCCATATATCACTGTCATCTAGAATTGCATAAACATCTAATATTTCAGGTTCATTCAGGAAATCTTCTTGGGTTATATTCTGCTCTAGAAATATACTTAACGCTGGAGTAGCCATAACGCCTGCTCCCTGTTGAGTGAGTTGTTTTGCCCTTTTTATTAACTCTATCAACATCACTTCGGCACTTACTGCTGTTTTATGTAGATACACTTGCCAATACATGAGTCTTCTGGCACTCAGGAAGTTCTCAATGCTGTAAATGCCTTTTTCTTCGACCACCAGTTGGTCACTTGCTACGTTCAGCATTTTTATGATACGTTCAGATCCAATGGCACCTTCATATACGCCCGTAAAGAATGAATCTCTTTTTAGATAGTCTAATCGATCAATATCTAACTGACTGGAGACAAGCTGATGAAAGAAGGACCTGTCGTATTGGTCTCTGAAAATATCAATGGTCAAATCCAGCGCTCCATTAAACTCTTTGTTGAGACGTTCCATCATCCAAAGACCTACCTCTTCATGATGTACGTGCTTGAAGAGTGAAAACTCTAAAGTATGAGAAAATGGACCATGACCTATATCGTGAAGTAGTATAGCCAACATGCTTGCCTGTCGTTCTTCGTCGGAAATTTCGATTCCTTTTTCTTGGAGCGCATTTAGCGCTCTTCGCATTAGGTCCATAGCTCCCAAGGCATGGTGAAAGCGAGTATGCAGAGCGCCTGGGTATACTAAGTCAGTAAGCCCGAGTTGTTTTATTCTTCTCAGACGCTGAAAATATCGATGTTCAATGATGTCGAAAATGAGATCATTAGGAACGTTGATAAATCCGTAAACTGGATCATTTAAAATTTTCTTTTTGTTCAACAGCGTTTGTAGTTTACTTAGCGAAGAAATGTGACACAGAAAATATGCAGCAATTTAAAATCTTATGGGCGGACGATGAAATAGAGCTTTTAAAGCCGCATATCATATTTCTTGAGCAAAAGGGGTATGAAGTTACACCAGTGAATAGCGGAGCTGATGCTCTAGAGGTAATTGATGACTCCTATTTTGATATTGTCTTTCTTGATGAAAATATGCCGGGTATGAGTGGTCTTGAAACACTCACATCTATTAAATCAACTAATCCCAATACTCCGGTGGTTATGATCACCAAAAACGAAGAGGAAGAGATCATGGAGGAAGCCATAGGAGCAAAAATTGCTGACTATTTGATCAAACCTTTAAATCCTAACCAAATACTGCTTTCGGTAAAGAAGATCCTTGATAACAAACGAATAATTTCAGAAAAGACAAATCAAAGTTATCAACGGGATTTTCAGCAGCTATCAATGGGGGTAATGGATGCTCAAGACCATAATGACTGGATGGATATCTATCAAAAGCTCGTATACTGGGAATTGGAGCTAGATAGAAGTGAGGATAAAAGCATGGTTGAGGTACTTCAATCTCAAAAAGTAGAGGCTGATTCAAGTTTTGCTCGATTTGTCACCGATAACTATGAAGAATGGCTATCAAATCCGGATATTGAACGACCTCTTTTGTCACATAATATCTTGAAGACAGAGGTTTTCCCTCAAATTGGTGACGATCCCATTTTTCTTATTGTAATTGATAATTTACGATATGATCAATGGAAAGTAATCGAGCCAGAGATAGCAGAGTTGTTTAGTATTGAATCTGAGCAAATGTATTTCTCGATACTTCCTACAACAACCTCCTATGCAAGGAATGCACTTTTTGCGGGGATTACGCCATTGGAAATCTCCAGACGATATCCAGACCTCTGGGTGGGTGAGGAGACTGACGAAGGTAAGAACCTTAGAGAGAGTGATCTTTTGGAGGCAAATTTAGCCCGAAATCGGGTCAAGGAAAGGTTTAGTTATCACAAGATTCTCAGGGCCGAGGAAGGGAAGCAGTTGAGTGAAAATATCTCGAACCTGATGAAAAACAAGCTAAACGCGATCGTTTTCAATTTTGTAGATATGCTTTCCCATGCAAGGACTGATATGCAAATGATAAGGGAACTAGCACCAGATGAAGCTGCATATCGTTCTATCACTAGATCTTGGTTCGTGCACTCGTCGCTGTTTGATTTACTAAAGGAGCTGTCTACCAGGAGCGTCAAAGTAATGATTACTACTGATCATGGGACGATTAGAGTAAATAAGCCCATAAAAATTGTTGGAGACAGAAATACAAATACTAACCTACGATATAAAGTTGGCCGCAACTTGGCTTTCGACGAAAAAGCTCTATTCTATTCAAGAGATCCAGAGATGTTGGGACTGCCAAAAGAACACGTTAGCTCTACTTATGTCTTTACGGAAAATGATGAATTTCTTGCCTATCCTAACAATTACAATCACTATGTCAGGATGTATAAAGATACTTTTCAGCATGGCGGTATTTCAATGGAGGAAATTATGATTCCTTTTGTCAAATTAGCAACTAAATGACCATACCAAATTATAATGAAGAAGAATTGCAAGAAGTTGCAAGAAAACTGATTAGCAATTTTTCTGCTATCAAAGTTTGGTGTCTTCAAGGAGAGATGGGATCTGGAAAAACTACCTTATGTAAGAAAATTGGTTCCGAATTAGGTGTGATAGATGATATGAGTTCCCCGACTTTTTCCATTGTCAATGAATATGGAACAACCAAAGAGGAGGATATCTATCATTTTGATTTTTACCGATTGAAAAATCTTGAAGAGGCTCTAGACATTGGTGTAGAAGATTATTTCTATTCTGGAAATCGCTGTTTAATAGAATGGCCAGATATCATTGAGTCATTACTTCCTGCCAATTACCTCCAAATAAATATTAAATTAGTAGGTGACAATACCCGATCACTAACTGCGAAACCTAAATGAACGAGCCATCCAAATCTGGATTTGCACAATTAGCACAAGAACAGACATTATATCCACAAGAGTCGCCAGCTAAGATTTCCAAACGTCATAAATCCATGCAGATAGGCGTGCCTAAAGAGATGGCAGATCAGGAGAAAAGAGTGCCCATCAAACCATCTTCTGTTGGTGTGTTGGTTGCAAATGGTCATCAAGTAATTGTTGAATCTGGAGCAGGTGACTCGGCTAATTTTTCAGATCAAGAATATAGTGATGTTGGAGCTCAGATCGCTTACAGTCCCAAGGAAGTTTTTGAATGCAGGACTGTGTTGAAAGTCGAACCACCCACCTTGGAAGAGATTGAAATGATGAAACCGGGGAGTACGCTCATTTCAGCCTTTCAAGCAGGGAAGCAGAATGCTGCGTATTTGGAAACGATCAATAGGAAACGACTTATTGCAATAGCATATGAATTTATAAAGGATAAAGTGGGAGGACTGCCATTGGTGAGAGCAATGAGTGAGGTTGCAGGCAGTACTGTAATGGTAATTGCAGCGGAATACCTGAGCAGCTCTAATCATGGAAGAGGGGTAATACTGGGGGGAATTACGGGAGTTCCACCGACGCGAGTGGTAATAATAGGAGGAGGTACTGTTGCTGAATTTGCTGTGAGAGCTGCTTTAGGTCACGGTGCAGAGGTACGTGTGTTTGATAATCAGATTTATAAAATGCGCAGACTGAAACATACGTTGGGGCAGGAAATATATACTTCTACCTATGATCAGACGTTGCTAGAGAAAGAAGTAAGAGAGGCTGATGTTCTAATTGGGGCTGTGAGATTTGAAAAAGGACAAAATAAAATTCTCGTTACGGAAGACATGGTCATGGGGATGAAACCAGGATCTGTCATTATTGATGTAAGCATCGATCAGGGGGGGTGCATTGAAACGGCAGAGCTTACCACACACAAAAGACCTGTATTCGTCAAGTATGATGTTACGCATTATTGCGTTCCAAACATTGCTTCAAGAGTACCTCGTACTGCTTCCTTGGCAATCTCTAACATCTTAACACCGATTTTATTGGATGCTGGTGATTGTGGTGGATTTGATGAAATGATATATAGACATCAGTGGCTCCAAAAGGGAGTCTATTCTTATAAGGGTAGCTTAACAAGTCTGGCACTTGCAAAACGATTTAACATGGCATTTAAAGATATCAGTCTCTTCATGGCAGCAAGGATCAGTTGATCTTTGACCTAGGATTTGTGATTACAAAGTTAGAAGCCCTATTTCCTTAAGAGACTGAACCGGTTTGCTAAACCAAAATAGGTGAAAATCTTCAAAGCTTTTTTCGAATTCATCTTGAAGTTCATTCAACGTTATTGCCTTAGTTTTTGGAGTCATTTTCTCAAAATGATTTAAAAGCCAAAGACCCTCCTCTTTCGGTAGAGAAAGAATCTGTTCTTCATTAGTGGTCAAAAAGGATACTTTGATTTTATTTTTTCTCTCATTCAGGACTCTAGGAAAATTCCCAATCCATAGAACTCGTGCATTGCCTCTCATGGAGAATTGGACTGGTTTCAATAGGGCTTTCTCAATGTAATCTAAGTCAATGCTGGTTCT
>JABSPG010000166.1 GCA_013214445.1 Ekhidna sp.
CTCAATGTGATATTCTCGATAGGCTCAAAAAAATCGGTCCCCGACAAATGATAGCACAGCTTATTGTGCCTGCTCACTATGCTTAGTTCTAAGTCGAGCTTGTTTGTGTAGAAATGATGATTACCAAGCTTGATAATATTCTCACCCTCCGTAAATAGGTCTTCTTTGTCTCTGAGCTGTCGTAGTGTATCTTCCTTGATGGTCTTAAGCTGACTTGTCAAGTCGTCCGACTTTACCACGTCACCCTGATCTACCAGTTGCTTACTGACATCCCGAATACGAGTGACCATAAGGTCGGAAGCAAAGTAGGCATTGACTTCTTCCTTATTACCTAGTGTTCTCGATTTACTCCTAATCGCTTTGAGGACTCGCTCAGCTGCTTGAAACAACTGATTAGCTTTCTTATTTCGCTGTTCGGTGAGGTAGAGTTTTTTTGCTTCAAACGCATTGTAAACCTCCTCCCTTTTCTGTTCAACCAAAATCAGAAAATCATCAAACCCAGAGAACTTGGCCTCAAGTTCTTCTACCTGAAGAACGACTTTAGTCATAAAATCATCGCACTGCTCAGGAGTCTCACTAATGTCAATGTAGTTGCTTACTGACTGCTCCAATAGACGGACGGTCGCTTCGAATTCAAGCTTAGCCTCGTTGGAGAGCAAGGATTTTCGCTTGGTAACCAGACCCCCTTTGACTTGATTATAGTGTCCATAAATCGCGGAAATATGTTCTATGATTTTCGTCGTTTCGGTCGCGTCTGTGATCTTTAAGTTACTGATGGTATCGATCAGAAGATTTAGCTCATTAGCAATCGCCTCACCTTTTGCGGCTAGCTCATCAGCTTGCACCACTTTCTCAATCGCGGCAATACCTGCCTCGAACTCGTTCACTTTCTTTTGAAACGGCTCCAAAGCGTGCTCCTGAGTCAAAAAGCGAATACAAGAGGTGGACACTGTATCGGAGGATGCTGCAAGCTCTTGATCATAGGTTTCCAATGCTGCACCATCGATGTATCGTAGTTCTTTGGCAGTGATGATTTCACCCCGGACTCCTCGTATCTCATGCAACAGACTGACGTATAGGTCTATCGAATTGAAGGAGCCCTTTGCCTTACTTAGTACTTTCTCTTTCTTTCGCTGCAACGCCTTGAGCGTCCGCTCCGAGCTTTCTCTGATTTTCCGAACCTTTTCAAACTCATCAACGGCAGATTCAGCATTACTTCTGATGTCTGTAAGGGGCTGCTGGAGGTCGTACGACTCATTAGCATTCAGCCAGTAGTAGCTGTCAAGAATATCCGTCGTTTTCTTGATGATATCAATGTAGAGATCGGCATAGACTTCATTACGCGTAATCAGATTGATCACTTCCTGGCTTTCAGCCATGGCGCGTACAATATCCTTATTACCAATCTTCCTCAGCTCTGAATTTCCCTTTTCTTCCAACTGAAAGTTGGGGCCTGTAAAAGGCGTCTGCCAGATCTGAATAGCATGATGTCGCTTAGGCTCATCATCGGTCTTGAACAGGCACATCTCCCCACTATCGAAAATCGTAAAGCCGTGGCAAACGATAGGATTCTCGACCCTCTGAGAGATCAAATTATAGTTCAGCAGAAGGTAATTCCCAACTCTTCGATTATAGAAAACATACAAGTAGTCTTCTCCATTGATCGAGGGAATACTCCGCTCGAACAGCATATTCTCTAATCCCAAATCAAAGCGCTTGTATTCCCCACTCTGCAGGTAGTATCCATCACTGAATATCAATCCATGGCCATCAGGTAGCAGTACGCACGCTTCCTGTATGCTATCGATGCGCCGGACTTCCTTCAGTTTTTCATTGAAGACCAGGTAGCGATCTTCTTCCTGATAGGGTCTGGCTTTTACAACAATGATCGACCCCAAATCAGCATAGTGTACCTCCGAGTCCTCAAGCGTCTGCTCCTTATGCTCCACATCCTCACTGTAAATACCCTCCCCATCGTTGGTATTATCCTCCACTTTGATAGTGAGGTCTCCTCCAACACATTCCACAAACACCCGATCTTCTATGGAAATATGGGGGTGTAGTCCTTCCCGAAAATCCTCTCGTCTGGTCTTTTTCCAGTTGAATTCATGCTGGTCGGGGAAACGATACTCATGATCGCTTCGATTGTCAATGTAAACCAAACTGCCTTCCTCCATCTGCCACTTGAAGGTCTTCACGTCCGTCACCTGCTTCCCAATGCGGAAGACCATATGCAGAAAAGGTCCTACGCTCTTGAATCTAAGAAAACGGGTCTCTTTGTAGTATTTGTAGAGCTTGTGAAAATCATCCAAAAAAATCTTGTCATTGAAGATTTCTGAAAGCTTCAACTCGTGGAAAGAGTGTTCCTTATATTCATAAGCGCTAAACACATCTTCCAGTTTAATCTCCGCCCGTAATCCCATTTGCACGTTGTAGCCAAACAGGAACCTGGAGCCCAATGAAAACATATCCCAAGGGACGCAATTATTCGATGTGGTAACTCGCTCGGTAGAAAGGATCTTGGTTTCGATGGTGCCGAAAACCTCTTTGCGCTCTTCGTTGAGCACACCAAGCTTTTCATTGAGCGTATCTACATTTTTCAGAATACGATTTCTTAGTAATTCGTAGGTGCCCCCTTCCAAGTCGGCCGAAGACTTGTCTGTACTTTTCTCTGACATAGTAATGAATTTGGAGAGTTAACCCGAATGAATCGGGAGAATAAATAGAGAGACAATAAAGAGTTCGGAAGTTGCAGCGGATGGCTCCAACTTCCTAACACCCCTTGTCACAGACCTAGCTCAGACACCTTTTGGCTTTGTATACCTATGCTGCTTGCCAGGTCTCCCAATTGATCAATTACATTTTTGTCCTCCGCTTTTGTTGCATAACCAGACAGCTTATGCAACAAGTTGCTAATACTTAAATCCCTGATCGTCTCCGAAGACAATCCAAACTGACCGATAAAGTTTTGCAATCGCTCTTTGAAGTTTTGGCCACTGGCACTTGAAAGAAAGGTATCTTTCACTTCTGTCAACACTTCGCTATGCGTCAGCATGCGATCCACAGATTTGCCTTTAGTGATGGAGCCCATAATCTGCTCAAAGAACATGGTTTCCCCACCCACAATTTCGATATCAGCAGCTTTGAGCGCCTCTGCGATAACAGAAGCTTGCGCCATTGCTATCTCTTGCTGCATAGAAATATTCGCAAGACCGATTTCCTTATCTACTTCAAGCTTTAACTTGAACTCCTCGTGATCTTTACCAACACCATCCAGAGCTTTCATGGCTTTCGCTTTGGCCTCTACTCCTTTCGCATCTGCTGCAAACTTCTCACTCATTACTTTGGCCTCCATCAGACCTTTTTTCTCATCTGCTTGCGCCTGCACCTCGGTCACCTTGGCTTGTACCAATCCAAGTTTCTCATCCGCTTCTGCCTGAGCCAGTCCCTTCTTCTTGATGCCCACTGCTTCAGCTTCCGCCTTTGCTTCAATAACCGATGCGGCTGCATCCCCTTCTTTCTCACTCGCTGCTGCCTTTGCCTCCATCACTTGTGCCTCAGAAAGTCCTATAGCTGCTGCCTCTGCTGCTACTGCGTCTGCCAACGTCTTTTTGGCCTGTGCCTCATGAATGGAAGCATTTTCTTTTGCTTGCGCATCGATCATTAATTGCTTGGCCAAGTGCTCAGCAGCCTGCTTTTTCGCCTCCGCATCCTTGATTTGCTTCACCAATGATTCCTCTGCGTCTTTCTCGGCTAAGGTGATCGCCACCTTCTTCG
Organism: Ekhidna sp.; assembly: GCA_013214445.1. Classification (GTDB taxonomy): domain Bacteria; phylum Bacteroidota; class Bacteroidia; order Cytophagales; family Cyclobacteriaceae; genus Ekhidna. The sequence goes on from JABSPG010000166.1 coordinate 3,778, forward strand.
TACGATCAGCCTCAGCATAGGCAGATATATCCTTCATTCGCTCTTTCTCTTCTACTACCGTCTTTTCAATGGATACTCTTTCACGAATCACATCCTGAATGTTTTTGCGCTGTTCCTCTACTGCTTTCTCTTTCTCAATTCTTGCAATATCTACGAAACGCTCTTTTTCGGTGAGCTCAAGCAACCTTGCACGATCCACTTTCTCTGTCTCTACAGCCGCAGTACGCTCTTTGCTCTTCTCCGCAACAATAACCTCTCGCAGCTTATTCTCCTCGGCCACCTGCAACTCTTCATCTGTGGCAATCTTCGCACGCTCGGATTTCAACCGCTCCTCTTCCTTGACCTTTGACGCCTCTGCTTCTTCCCGCGCCTGGATAGATTCTATTTCCCTTTTTTGTTTGGCTTCAGCTTCAGCTTGCTGTTTCTCCAACTCCAGAATGGTTTCCTTGGCTTCCACATTTTGCTTCGTCAGTGTCTTATCACGCTCCCGCTCAATCTGGTTTGCCTGGATTTTCTGAGTAGAGGTTAAATCAATAATCTTCTTAATACCCTCGGCATCCAAAATGTTGTTTTCGTCTAACTCCGTACGAGGTGTCTGCTCCAGATAGTCAATGGCACAGTCATCTAATACATACCCATTTAAGTCAGTACCAATGATGTTTAGAATCTCCTGCTTAAATCGATCACGAGCGCTATACAGCTCCACAAAGTCAAAGTTTTTACCAACCGTCTTTAATGCTTCAGAAAACTTCGCATCAAACAACAGTTCCAAAGCATCCTAGCTGGATGCCCTGTGAGCTCCAATAGATTGAGCTACCTGTTTCACATCTTCTATGGTTTGATTGACTCTAACAAAGAAGGTCACCTTGATATCTGCCCTCATATTGTCTTGACAAATAAGCCCCTCCTTTCCTGTTCTGGCGATCACGATGGTCTTTAGCGTGATATCCATAATCTCCAACTTGTGGATTACGGGGACAACAAATATTCCTGAAAATGACACTTTAGTCCCTCCAAGACCAGTTCGCACAAGTGCTTGTCCTTGCAGAGATTTATTATACATCTTTATGACAGCCGTGATGAGGCCAATAAAGATGAATACGCCAACAATGATTAGTACATAGAAGATGGGTCCAGCCATGGTTAAATTACAAATTATAAGGTTCAACATAGTATACTTTTTGTGCTTCGTTATAGTCAATCACCAGCGCCGTACTCCCCTTTTCTAAAGAGAATCCCTCCCTGGTCCTGACATTGATAAGTACCGAGGTACCATTTACCTTAATCTCAGCCTGGGCAGTCTGCTCAGGAGTGATCGGCAATTTCGCAGTGCATATCTTACCGACGATTGTAACCACTGCTTCCGTATTCTCCTTTACTCTACGGTAGAACTTAGCAATTGGAATGGTAAGAAACTTGGCAATGAATAGGCTAACAAAAGCTGTCCCAAGTAAAATAGCCAAGCTAATGAGTAATGAACTCCCTCCCCAAAAGTCATTCACCAGCAAAGTGATGGCCCAAAGAGGAAGAGAGAAAAAAGTGACGAATACCATCAACGGCATATGTCCAATATTGAAGAATGCAAGAACCGATGACATACCACCCATGTCAACATCTGCGTCAATGTCCATGTCCATGTCAAGATCAAAATCGATAGAATCAATATCCACCACTCCTAGAATGACAATCAACCAGTAGATGATCACAAAGATCATTAAGACCGTAGGTACAATATTTATTCCTGAGAAAGCAAATTCTAGTAGTTCTTGCATGTCTTACAATTAGGGTTTTCAATCTAAAATAGATAATAGGCAGATCGCCACTTTCTAAGCAGCGCCGATTGATTTCGATCTAGATAGTTAGGAGTAATAATGAATTAGTTAGTCGGGATTTAAATTACTCTAATACCATTCAAAAAAAATACCTTTTTCTATTTTTCTTCTTAGATAATACGTTAGTTTTATGTTTAAAGTTTTAGCATGGCTCAAAAAAATAGCAGACTTTTTTCATTCATAGGTCAGAACATTAAGAAGATCAGGCAAGCAAAAAATATCAGTCAGTCCGAATTTGCCTCGCTGTTCAATCTTTCCAGACCCAGTGTGGGGGCCTATGAGGAAGGACGGACAGAGCCAAAAATCGAAACCTTAATTCAAATTTCAAGACATTTCAATATCTCCATAGATGTATTGCTCACCAGAGAGCTTAGTTCAAAAGATGTCTTTAGTCTTGGTCTGCTCAACAAGAAGTTGGATGCTGTGCACGAATCAAAGAGCCCTGGGAGAAAGGTTGTAACTGCTCCTTTTGTTAGCATAACAGAGCGAGTCAATTTTCTAGTAAATCACCTCGATCGTCAATACATGAGTGGCTTGACACAGCTTGGTGTCCCGGAGAAGAAGGATCAGATAGATCTTATCATTGAGAATGAGGGGACAAAACTAGAGGTCGACAACAAGGGAATCCATCATCAAGATTTACTACTCTGCAGTAAGAATTCAAAACTCAAGAGTAGCCCAGAAGAGCTTTGGCTGATAATAACAGAACGCGACTTTGTGGTCGGTAGAATCTCGAATCAAAAGGAAGGCACCATTACGATTGACTTTGACAATAGATTGTATGAACAGAAAATAATAGAACGTGATCGTATCATCAGTTCCTACCTCATCATTGGTGTTTACACAAGAAACATTTCGAGACCGCACTCCCTCGAAGGTCGCTTACTGGCAATCGAAGAAAAATTGAAGAAACTATAGCCTTTCAATTTATCTAACCTGAAGATTGCAGCAGATCCAGTCTGGTGAAAAATCAGTAAACCTAAGCTCTGCATATTTCCAGCAGCGTTTTTGCTACTGCCCAAAAAACGTGACCAGAACAGTGACTATCAGGATAGAAATTAAGATCAATGGCAGGATGTACCTCATCGCCACTGATAGGTAGGTTCTTAAAAATGAATTCTCGTAAGCAGAACCAATCATAATCTCTTTATCTAATGATTCTTTACCCCATATGTAGGCCGCAAAGATGGTAATGAGCAATCCATTGAGAGGGAGCATAATATCATTGGCTACATTGATAACAAGCGTCATGAAATTTACCGATTGATCACTGCCTATGTATTGAATGAAATTGGTCAGATATTCTGAATATCCATTGCCCAGCAGCGAGGGAACACCGCAGAGAAATACCACAATAGCTGTAGCAAGAACGGCTGGTCTTCTTTTTACTTTCATTTCATCTACTAGAAATGATACGGGAACTTCCATCATGGAAACCGTAGAGGTTAGTGCCGCAAAACATAAAAGCAAGAAGAAAAGGGTACCAATTATAGCCCCTGCCGCTCCTCCTATGCTAGCAAAAACCTCAGGCAAGGACACAAATATGAGCGCTGGCCCATTGGAAACCGTACTCAGATCTCCATGTGTAATAAATCCCAACAAAGGAAAGATCATCAACCCGGCCAGAAATGCCATTCCAACATCTGCCACGGTGACCAATACTGCACTGTGAACTAGATTCTCTCCTTTTCCCACATAGCTCCCATAGGTGATTAAAGCACCCATTCCTAATGAAAGAGAAAAGAAAGCCTGACCCAATGCATTAAAAACGGTGGTGAGCGAAACTTCTGAAAAATCAGGAACCAAATAAAACTTGAGTCCATCAATCGCATTGGGCAGAAAGGCTGCATAGAGGAAGAGTACAAAAATCATCAAGATTAATGTCGGCATCAAAATCTTCGCGAGTTTTTCAATACCGGCAGACACTCCTCGAGACACAAAGAAACCAGTCAGAATCATAAAAATAAGTGCATAAGGAAACATCCGTGAGGGATCCGAGGTATAGCCTAAAAATTCATTTTGAATATTGAAATTGAAGCTGGACATTTCAAAAATGTAACCAAAAGCCCAAGCAGCTATCACATTGTAATAGGACAGAATCAGTACACTACTGATGATAGATAGGTAACCTACAAATTTCCATTGCTTGTGCCCTAGCATTTGGAAAGACCCTACAACATTCCGTCTTGCCTTTCGACCAATTGCCAGCTCTGTTAACATAACGGGAATGCATATGGTAAAGCAAAAGAACAAGTAGATGAGAAGAAATACTCCTCCACCTCCCTGAC
>JABSPG010000167.1 GCA_013214445.1 Ekhidna sp.
CCATGGGCCAGGGAGGTAGAACTGCGCTTCCAATATGGGAGAAATATATGATGAAAGTGTATGCCGATGAAGCTCTAGGATATGAGAAAGGCTACTTTGAGAAACCCACTCAAGCACTTCAAACAGTCATTGATTGTGATCTTTACGAAGAAGATACTTCAGTGAGTGATACAATACAGTATGATGTCGTTGATGAAGATGACTTCATGTAAATGAAGTTCAAAAGATTTTCAAAAAAGGACTATCTAAATCTTCCAGAAGATCCTGGTGTTTATAAGTTCTTCAATAATGCAGACGAAATCATTTACGTTGGAAAAGCCAAGAATTTAAGGAAAAGAGTTTCAAGTTATTTCACAAAATCAAACAAAGATAATCGTAAGACTCTCCGTCTTGTTTCAGAGATAATTGAAATTGAAATCGTCTTGGTATCCTCGGAATTCGATGCATTACTCTTAGAAAACAACCTTATAAAGGAAAACCAACCACGCTACAATATACTACTCAAGGACGACAAAAGCTTTCCAAGGATTTGTATAACAAATGATCGCTTCCCAAGGATTTATCCAACTCGCAGAATAGATCCTACCAAAGGTGAATACTACGGCCCATATACTAGCGTCAAAGCCATGAATGGCGTTCTAGATCTAATTCGTAAACTCCATAAAATCCGTACTTGCAAATACAACTTATCGGAAGAAAATATCCGAAAGAAGAAATACAAAGTTTGTCTTGAATACCACATTGGAAACTGCTTAGGACCATGCGAAGACCTCCAAACAGAGAGGGACTACATGTTGGACATAGCAGAAGCCAAAAAAATACTAAAAGGAAAAGTTGGCATAGTAGGTAAATCCTATAAGCATAAAATGACATCCGCTGCTTTAGATCTGAAATATGAAATTGCTCAAGACTTCAAGGAAAAGCTAGAACTACTTGAAAAATTTCAATCTAAAACTCTCATTGTAAATCAAAAAATCACTGATACAGATGTATTTGCAATGATCTCTTCAACTGACCAAAAATCTCTATTTGTCAATTACCTCCGGATTCAAAGTGGATCCATTACTAATTCAGAAACATTCGAAATCAAAAAGAGGATAGAAGAGCAAGACAAAGATATTCTTCGATTCTCCATGTTTGATATACGTCAAAAATACTCTAGTGACAATCCAAACATACTAACTAACGTAGAAGTTGAAGATTGGGAAGGAGTGAGCATTTCGACACCAAAAATAGGAGATAAGAAGAATCTTGTAGACTTATCCTATAGAAACGCCTTATTCTTCCAAAAAGAGTTCCTCTCCAAAAAAAGCACTCAACCAAACGACGAGATCCTCAAGAATTTACAGGGTGACCTTAGGCTAAAAAATTTACCAAAACGTATTGAATGCTTCGATAATTCGAACATCCAAGGAACAAACCCCGTTGCCTCAATGGTATGTTTTAAAAATGGAAAGCCCTCTAAATCCGACTATCGAAAATTCAACATCAAAACAGTCACCGGACCTGACGACTTTGCATCCATGAAAGAAGTAGTTAACAGGAGGTACTCTTACTTGCAAAGAGAGAAATTACCTTATCCAGACCTGATCGTTATTGATGGTGGCAAAGGACAACTCAATGCCGCAACCGAGGCACTAACCGAACTAGACTTGTATGGCAATATTCCTATAATCGGAATTGCCAAAAAACTCGAGGAGATCTATTTTCCACAAGACTCGATTCCAATTTACATAAGCAAAAAATCACCATCGCTGAAACTCATCCAACAACTTAGAGACGAAGCACACAGATTTGCAATCACCTTTCATCGTTCAAAAAGAAGCAAACAATCAACAGAATCTGCGCTAGATAAAATTAGCGGGATAGGAACCAAGACTAAGTTGCTTCTAATCAAGGAGTTCGGAAGCGTTGAAAGATTAAAGATGAGCTCTGACAAAGATCTGATCACTCTGATAGGTCATTCTAAGGCTTCCAAAATTATTCAAGCAATAAAAAAGGGAGATCTGTGATCTCCCTCCCTTGATAGTACTTCCATTGCTATCCCTAATAGTCTTTAATACAACGACAGCTGTTTCTGTGCCAGTTACCAATTGGACTATGAAAAACCTCCTTCGACCCTTTTTGAACAACGACAAGACCTGATGTATTTTCCGATTTCTTTTCAGCATCCCAGTAATTTCCACTAATTCCAATTTGCTTAAAAACTCTCCCAGGATCACCGAATCCAGCAAGAGTTAGATTCAGTCCGCTTTCACCTCCTGGCTGTAGTGCCAGACCCGCGTTCTCCATACCTCCATATGTCATAAACAAAAGTTCCCATTCCCCTAGAGTGGGTACATGCCAACCATCTGGACATGCGGCTTTTGCCGCTTCAAATGTGTACAACTTCCCATAAGCTTCACAATATGCAGGTTCGTTCTTGTAGCAGAAAGAATCAGGCACTTCATAGTTTAAATTTTCTGCCATCCAAGTCCTTTTTATAGTAACACCACCCTCTAATTCTATATCAACAGTCACAATCTTGTAAGTCTTCCCATCACGGGGATCCTTCAGTTCACCAACCTCTTGTGCCACAGCAACTAAACTAAAACACAACAGTAACACAGAAACAACGTTTTTAATATTCATTCTCAATTGATTAGGATAGGTTATTTTAATACTCCCAGAGTTCAGATTCATATTCCATCAAATCATACTCATATTTCTGCTGGATTATGACAGCCTTCATTGGATCACTTGCCATCTCATCTGCATACAACTGGCGTATATCTTCGTCCTGAGCATTTGAGATTTTTATTATTGGAGCACTAAACAATCTCAGCTCAAAAGCATCACTCATATTCATGTGAGCTCCAGGGTTCTGATTATTATAATAAATCGATTTTTCAGCATAGGGACCTCTAAAGAGAGCGACTACATCATCATACCTAAAATGGGCTACAGTTTTCTCAAAACCTGCAGGATTATATGTTGAACCTGCCTCTCGTGGTAGAGCTAATGAGATAGTACGAATGTAAGTGTACATCCGTGATCTATTTCTATCAAATATTACATCTTCCTTCAAGTAAAGGACAGAAAACAAATCAGCTGGTATCTCTTCCTGTCTTGGAGCTTCGTCAGTCGTTTCCTCCACAGCTTCACTATCATCACCATCCCCAAAAGAATCAAAGCCACCAGAACTAAAACCTCCACCTCCGACAAAAGGATTTTGTTCTCTTTCAACTGATATATTTGATGTAAAGATGATATCAGGCATAAAATTGATGCAAGAATCCGATCTGTAAGGAGTGAGTAACCCTTCATCAACTGCCTCAACTAACAATTTAGATATTTCGCCATTCAATGAGAAAAAAGGCTTGTTTTGCTTTTCTTTCAAATTGAGTCTGCGCCAAACCGACTTCTTAAACATTATTTGTGTTTTATTAACCTCAGGTTTGACAAGGGGAGCTAGCTCTTCCTGCCCATATAAGCAAGGTACTAATAAACACATCAATAGTAAACAACCAATTTTTCTCATAACAATGTTTTAACTACGCACTTACTTCAATGACAAGTTGATAAAGCGGGTGAACTTTTTAAAATCCTCAACCTGCTTTCTGAAATTTTGTCTTTGTACTTTCTTTATCTCTATCACTAGTTGATCACCCTTTCTTCCTTTCATTCCCCTAAGATTTATCTTTTCACCAGTTCTTTGAGAACCCCTACCTAAGCCACCACTAACTAATGTCACTTCAGCCTCCGCTATCCTAAATTTTGCATCATTTGGTAAAAACTGAGCAAAACTCTCGTCAGGAATAGCCCTAAGAAAAAGCTCTGGTTCTCTAGAAGAAATTCCCTCTTTCATGTTTACCTCGCCACCACTAGTGAAGACTTTGATGTCTGGCGCTGGGATGCCCCTTACACCAAACTCTCTTGTCCCAATCACATTACCATTAGAAGAAACTGTTAGTGTAAGTTTCTTTCCTCTAGGAACCAAGGTCACTTGACCAGTCTGCGAACCCTTAATCGCATCTCCTCCCTGAGCAGTGAAGTTAGGATTGTAAGAGGTTCCCAATGCTGGAACCTGAACATCTAAAGCATTTCCACAATTATAATAAAGTGCATTAACTGATTGCGATTGAATCTGAATTACAGGCCTCACCACATAATAATCAATGGTATCGATAAAAGTTGTATCCGTTCCACCACCTTGCGGAACCTTAATTGAGGCAATAATCTGCTTCTTAGCATTTCCTTCCTTGTCGTAATTACCCGGACTTGCAGTAAACTCTACTTTTCCTACACCTCCCACCACCGGGGCATCAGTACCATTGTAAGTCATGACAAGCTTATCATTTAGACCAGAAGCTGAGGCCGCAATAAACATATCTGCCTTATACTTTGTCCCAGCAGCGACGTATCTAGATTCCGGCATAATAACAGGCTTGATCTGATCAAAAGTGATATCTTTTAGTCCAACCCTTCTAACTAGGAAATCGAGAGCTGAAGTCTCAAATGAAAGAACGTTTGCCTGAAATTCACTGACTGTAGCAAGCGCCGCATGTGTCGGAGATCCATCGAATGCAAGTTGCGACCATTTCTTACCCTTCTGATTTTCATCTTTACTATATATTGGATCTTCTTCTGCATCAAGAGCTATCTTATGGTATTGTTTCAATTTCTGATCATCCGCTCCGTTCTTCTTTAGGAGGGCCTGAATCTCTTCAGCATATCCATTTAAAAGTTCCTTCATATTCTCCCCATGTCCTTCTCCATTTTCCTCAACGGGCATCATATAATTACCAACCTTATCATAATCAGTTTTACCCATGATGAACCTTTTGTCACCTTCATGCCCTTCCAGAAATCCCCCAGTAATCTCAACGAAAGTGTCTTTATACACTTCCATGTCAGCTAGAAGTTGAAGCGTCTTTGCCCTCAAAGCTTCAGCATCTGCCACCACCTTCAAATCATCTGTCCTGTTACCCTTATCTTTAGCAGCAGATTTCATGCCAGCTATAGTTCTCGCATTTCGCTCAGAAGTCTCAGCATTTGCGCGCTCTAAACTCTCATTGATGAATGCAAACTTGTCTAGAACTGTCGAACTGACATTTAGTGCAAGTAAAGCCGTAAGCACCAAATACATCATCCCAACCATTTTCTGCCGTCCTGTTTCTTTTCCTCCTGCCATAATATTTTTCCTTTAGGGGGTTTTTATTGATTTCCTCTCATTGCGGTAAGCATGTTACCATACACCTTGTTAAGAGCAGTAATGTTGGATGTCAACTTATTCAATTCAGCTTGAAATGCTGTCGTTTCCTTCCCAGCATCAGCCATGCTTTCAAGAGCTCCACTAATATTGGAATAGAACTTATTTAGGGCTTTTGTATGGCTCTGAGCATCTTTCAATTCCATTTCATAAACAGCGTTCAGTGCACCTAAACTCTTTGTAACATTTTGTACCTGTGACTGATACTGCTTAGTGTCCTTAGTTGCATCGGCCATACCCGCCATAGCTTGCATCGTTGAAGCATATGACTTGTTCATTTCTTGCAAAGAACCAGAAGCCTTCTTAACATTTGTCGCATAATCATTTGTTGCAACAGCAGCATTGCTAAGATTTGACATATTTTTAGCAGACTCAGCCATATTCTTCATGCCTGCGCCTAAGCTTTTTATTAAATCAGGACCGACTTTAGCATCTGCCAACATCTTGTCTAGTTGAACTGAAGCTCCAGCAGCCTGAGGGACAGCTTTCTTAGGTGTGGCAACGGGACCGTCATAATCATCCGCTAATTCAGGATAAACCTTAGCCCAATCTGGTTCAGCATGCTTCGGTTCAAAAGCACTTAAAAAGAAAATTATTGCCTCAGTAGTAAGACCAACTGCAAGCATTGCTCCTGCTCCAGGTAAGTGCAGAATTTTAAACATTGCTCCTACAATTACAATAGCAGCACCAATTCCATAGACCTTAGGCATAATGGTGGAGAACAATATCTCCTGAAATCCGCCTTTTTTACTCATTGTGATAATATTTAGGTTAGTAAATTATTCTTTTGTTTAATTAAAATTCATATCCAGAAGATCTACCGAGATATGTCATAGCACATCTAAATCCAATAGATGCTCTTGTAGTATCCTGATGCTCATATGACCGAGTCCCTGTTTCCAAATAATATGCAATATCTTTCCAAGAACCTCCTCTGATTACTTTATAAGGTACATTATCATCAAAATATGTGGGATTCAAATCCCAAGTCAACGGCATTGCAGATGGATTATAGGCATCCGCACACCATTCAGCAACATTACCTGCCATGTCGTAAAGGCCATACTCATTTGCAAAGTACGTTCCTATTGGAGAAGTGTAAGCGTAACCATCATCAAAATAGTTTCCTCTGCCAGGCTTGAAATTAGCCAGAAGACATCCTTTTGCGTTTCTAACGTAAGGGTTACCCCACGGATATTTCGCCATATCCCTTCCTCCCCTTGAAGCATACTCCCACTCTGCTTCGGAGGGTAATCTGAAATTTGGCATCACAGGTAGACCTACACTTACTCTATACTCATTCATATATTGAGTTCTCCATTCACTAAAATATTTGGCAGCATTCCAATCAACTCCTACTACAGGATAGTCATCAAAAGCAGGATGAGACCAATAATAAACAACTAATGGGTCTCCCATGTGGTGTGTGTAATCTCTTGTCCAAACAGTTGTATCAGGCAAAAGATCAGCTATCGAGTAACCAGTGGGGAGATCAATCTCAGAACTTTCCTGAATGTTTTGAGTGAACTGCCTGTATTCATTGTTAGTTACTTCAGTGTCATCCATGAAGAACGCACCAATAGTTACCTGTTTATTAAAATTAATTTGAGTCGCAGCTACATCTTCATCTGCCTGACCCATATGAAACGTACCCGAAGGGACAGAAACCATGCCAAAAGGCCTAGTCATTTCCCAACCAAGTCTATCAGGGGCCCCTATCAGCTCTCCCCTGTCGCCTTGATCTCCACCAAATAGTCCACATCCTGACAGAACTACAGCGCAGCACAAGACAACACAATTTGAAATTGTTAAAACACGCATTTTATTCATAACACCTTTATTGAACATGCAAGTATGTAAAATAAACAAACTTTACCAAGAATTATTGCACGATATTCAGTCTAAATATATAACCATAAGTTTATTAACAACAAGTTTTGCTTTCAATTTTGGATGAAGGCAATTCTTATCCTGATTAAAATGTAAATCTCGGAGTTTTTACCGCTTTCCTTCCCCCGAATACTAGTTCCGGTAAATTATACCGAACAAATATTTCGTGCGAAGTAGGCTGTTTTGCATCTCGATCTTTAATTATATAATCAAATGAATACCCAGCCTTCAATTTGCCCCCTTCAAAAAAGGAATAACCCAATAATAGGCTAATTGCATCTGACCTCCTAAAAGCAACTCCCCCCCACATTCGTTCTTCATAAACGGCAATAAAACCTATATCGTATGTAAGAGCATTAAAATCTGAACGAATCAAGATTGTTGGATTAATTGCCAATTCACGTGAAATAGACAAATATGTACCAGCTGTGAACAAGTAACTAATCTCCGTCCGGTTGGTGACATCTGCACCAAAGTCAAAGGATGGCTCAAGTAGGTTTTCTGCAGAGATACCAATAAAGTGATTTTGGGGTGATCGGTAATAAATCCCAGCATGCAAGTTTGGTTTAGTTTGTGACTCACCTCCATCAGGAATTGAATTGTCTCCATCATCTACAAATCGATAGTTAGCATTGATTGCAGCTGAATTAATCGCAGGCATCACTCCAAGTGAGAGAGCCCCAAAACCTAACTCTTTTCTTATGGAAATTGAAGCTCTGACTTGAATGGTATTCAAGGGACCACTCCTGTCATTCGATATAGACATACCTACACCCGAAAAAACACTCTGCACTGGAACTACGAGCGAAAGGAGTTGAGTTGATGGAGCACCTTCAGGGTCAAAAGAAGCATCATATCCAGCCCACTGAGACCTGTGATGAAAGGCAACAAAGGCTTCTTTTTCAGTTCCTACCCAAGCCGGGTTGTAATAAGAAGGGTTAAACATATAGTGATTGAAAAAAAAATCATTTTGACTTATGCCTACATGCTCCA
>JABSPG010000168.1 GCA_013214445.1 Ekhidna sp.
CGCCCATCAGATAATTGAAGATAATATCTAGTAATAGATGGTCGGTCGGTAAATAAGGCTACTCCTTGCGCGGAGTAGCTTTTTTACTTTCTAGACATTGAGATAATTAGGGGCTGTAGCGACACCTCATCTTCAGATTTTCTTTTTTCAAAACTTCTTTTCCTAAGAAATAGGGATGTATTTCGTTCTTGTAAATCGCACCTCTTTAAGGATTTTACTTGAACTTTGGAATGGGGTGCATTGGGAAAACGAAATTTGTTGAAGTGTTGGTCGGGTTGATGAGAATTTTAGTTTTTGATTCTCAATTTGTTTGACTGCTAGCAAATCCTGAAACTAAGCTGATTGCATTAGCAGCAATTGGTCAAAATGCTTATTTGAATAACTTGAGATTATTTATAACATTTGACGTCTAACCAAATACAACGGGATTTATGATTCGAATAACCACCTCATTCATATCTACTCTAGCATTTATCATAAGCCTGGCACAGGGTTACGAGAACAAAACAGCTCTTATAATCGGAAATACAAATTATTCAGTGGGCAAGTTGAAAAACCCTGTGAATGATGCAGATTTACTTTCGTCAACTTTAGCTGATCAGGGATTCGATGTTATAACTAAATATGATTTGGATAGGGCTGGTATGATTAAATCACTTCGAGAATTTCAGAAGGAGGTTACCGTTAGGAAGGGAATTGCTTTATTTTATTATTCAGGACACGGTTTACAGTTTGATGGTGATAACTATTTAGTTCCGATCGATGCTGATGTGCAAAATGAATTTGAGATAGAGTCAGAGTGTCTGAAATCGAGCCGGATACTTCGAATGCTTGAGTTTATGGATAACCCTTTGAATATTGTTATTTTGGACGCATGCCGAAATAATCCGTTCGGTTCAAGTTATCGCAGTACGACTCAGGGTCTTGCCCAGCCTACTGTTGCGCCAACTGGATCTATAATAGCTTTTAGTACTGCTCCTTCAAAAGTTGCTTCTGATGGTGAAGGAAGTAACGGTTTGTACACGCAAGAACTGGTAAAAGCCATCTCAACTCCCAATCTCAGCATTGAAGAAGTGTTTAAGCAAACAAGAAGAAATGTGGCTTCAATTAGCAGCGGAAAGCAGGTGCCATGGGAGAATAGCAGTCTGCTAGGTGATTTTTATTTTATTGAAGAAAATGAAAAACTTAATCCCATCGCCACTAGTAATGAATTGAGTCACTATCTAAGCCCAAAAGTGATTAGCGGAAACTTGACGCAATATCTAGAAAGGAAACAAGCTTTGAAACAAGCAGTAAGGCAATTAGAGTCTTTAGTTTCTGAAATACCGCCAGAACATAAAAGTCTTTTTAGTGGGGAGTATATTGGTCAAATCATTCAAGAAAAAGCCTTTAAAGATTTTGAGAATAATCTCCAGAATCCGATTTACAACTTAAACGGGGTGAAGTCAATCAATATTTCTTTTGGGTATTTGGTTGAGTCTATGAAATACAATCAAGAACAAAAATTATTAGAAAAGGGAATTTATTTGCCAGGCGCCATGGTTTTTAAAACCAAATACGAATATTTTGAAAATGGATTTGTAAGAACAAGCACAGACCCAAGCAACTTTTCCGAATATACCGATGGTCAAAAGCAAGGGGACACTCTAGTCATATTGAATAAAGGTGGTGATATTCTCTCTATTTCTTTTTCCAATTTCACTTACAGTGGAGACTACCTAGCCTATCACAAGTACGACTCAATCAGAAATACTATAACTTCTTACTACGCAAGATTCAGACCAAAGGAGGCGCGAAAATCGAATAAGATGTTAAGTAAAAGATGGATCCCATATCGGGAGGTGCAACTTAACGAAATGGGGTTGATAAGCAGTGTGATTAATCCGCTTGATGATTACAGTCGAACACGGTTATCGTACAATGATCAGAGTCAAATACAAAAAGTTGAAAGTAAAAAAATCAATATAGAATACTCCTATGATGATAATGGCAGACTCTCTGGGAAAGTGTCGAATGGCACTCAAGTAAAGTACAATTATGAGTACTTTCAGAGGTAGTATTTAGCACCGTTAAGTTGTTAATAAGGCTACTCCTTGCGCGGAGTAGCTTTTTTTTGTCTCTATGGACTGGCCAGGGGCAGTATAATTTTAACGACTGTCTTCAATTAAATAAAACCACAAAAAAAACCTGCTCTCAAAGAAAGCAGGTTTTGACCTCAGCGAAAGCTATTTGTGTAAGTATTAGTCTAGTGCCAATACGGGTACTTTCGAACGTAAAGTTAGCAGCTTGGTAAGCCGTCCTTCTGAGGGCTGTGTCTTCTTAGCATGAGTTCTCGGAAGAATTGCCAAAATGTCTATTTGGTGTTTTTTGATGTATTCAGCAATGCCCATTTCTATATCCGAGTTTTTAGGAAAAGAGTGATGAAAATCTAGTGTTTCCAGATAGTAGTCCAGTACTCTTTCCATAGAATGATCTTCACTGACAGCTTTATCTTCATTATTATCAATGGTAAGCACATGCACTTTAGCTCTATGTTCCATTGCAATTGAATGTAAAGGCGCAAGCGCAGTAGTATCATCAATCGTTTCCAAATCAATTGCTAATGCGATGTTGTTAATGCCTGAGGAGCTAACTCCTTCTGGAGCGACAAGGGTAGGGGCATCTGATCTCAAGACAAAAGAAGAAGTATTGGTGTCATCTTCTTCTTTTTGAGATCCTTTTGTCCCCATAATAACTAGATCATACTCACCTGACTTCTGCTCATTCAATAATGTGTCATCTAATGCTCCTCTGACTATTTTTATTCGATAGGGTGTGGAGGATATTACCTCAAACTGCCTGGTGAATTTTTGAAATTCTACTTCTTGCTTTTTTTCTTTATTCGAAGCGTGAAGAAATGTCACCTTTTTCACAGTGCTGTCAGCAGTGATTCTGGAAACAACCTCTAGCGCATCATAAGCAGCTTTGGAAAAATCAGTAGGAACGAGAATATTCTTGATTTCTGGCATCTTCTTTTTTTTATCAAAGAAAGTTCAGGAGATTGAGCGCATTGAAGCTAATTGTCAAGTCTAGTATTGACTTATGTCAGGTAATAGACCAGATGCAGTTCTAGCTTTGCAATGACAAAAAAGTACGGTTGTGAGGTTCATAAACACACGAAAAATCGTTGAGGAGCTTAGGAGAATCGAGCGTCTCGAACGTCTGCGAAATCTTCATTTCAATGTTAAGCCAGGATACATCTTCTGGACGTTTTTTTCATTCATCTCTGCTTTTTTTGTGGTGGTGTTTATGTGGGACAGTTCATGGCCGTCAGAAGCAGTTCTTATGCTGGCAATTTTTGTTCTAGCTAGTCTCTTGTGGATAACAGAGGCTCTTCCATTATTCGCTACTGCTTTTGTAATCATTAGTCTTGAAATCATTCTTCTGGCAAACCCAGGAGAATGGAGGTATTTGGGTATGTCTGATGGTACCGTGCTCAATTACAAGATGTTTTTGAATCCTATTTCAGATCCTGTTATCATCTTGTTTCTTGGGGGGTTTCTGTTGGCCCAGGCTTCTGTCAAAGTGGGAATAGATAAGGCGCTTGCAAGTAATCTTCTTCGAGTCTTTGGAAACAAACCAAGGAAAGTAATGCTTGGATTGATGGCAATTACTTGCCTTTTTTCCATGTGGATGAGCAATAATGCCACTACAGCTATGATGATTACCTTGACTGTGCCACTCTTTGCTCAGATTCCTGAGGACGATAAATTCCGTAAAGCCCTTGTGCTTTGCATTCCATTTGCTGCCAACATTGGAGGTCTTGGAACCCCCATTGCGTCCCCTCCAAATGCCGTGGCGGTGGGTTTCCTGAGAAGTGTAGGAATTGATATTTCCTTCCTGGATTGGATGCTGTTAGCAGCACCATTGATGTTTGTTATGCTAATCGTTACCTGGCTTTTGCTCTGGAAGATGTATAAGCCTGACAATGAAGAGGTAGAAATGAGAAGCGAATCTCACAAGATAAAAGGGAAGGGGTATTATGTCATGGTTGTTTTTTGTGTGACCATTTTATTGTGGCTTACAGATTCTGTTCATGGTCTTCCTACATCAGTTATTGCGCTGGTGCCCATACTTGGGTTCACCACTACAAACATTATTCGTAGGAGCGATTTAAACTCCTTAGAATGGCATATTCTTATACTAATTGCGGGTGGTATCGCATTGGGATTAGGCCTAAAAACAACTGGATTGGATACGATTATTGTGGATTACATTCCTAAAAGCGATTTGATCATTTTTCCAGCATTGGTTGTAGCCACTGTGGTTTTGAGTACGTTCATGTCAAATACTGCAGCATCGAACCTTCTCATTCCGCTGGGCATTAGCTTCGCGACAGGTTTTAATGATACGGAGCTCGCCACAGAACTTGGAATAGGAGTTGCTGTTGCAGCCTCTATGGCAATGTCATTGCCTATTAGTACGCCACCCAATGCAATTGCTTATGCCAGAGGGGTACTTCATTCAAACGATTTTATTAAAAGTGGTGTAGTGATTGGTTTGATCGCAATTGTAATGATAGTAGCAGGTAAATGGCTGTATGGCTTCATACTGTAAAAGCAATCACCTTGAATCCGTCCTCGTGTTGCAATCGCTTTTATGAGTTTCTATATGCAGGGATCCTTACTTGACCATCAAACAGAACTTTGTTTCCAAAGCAAATTTTGATCTTGGTTTATCGAGGTTGACGTCTAGATTTGCGGCATGGTAAAAGCGATCAAAGTTTTTAATTCAATTTCCGTTTTTCTCTTCTCGGTCATTCTTCTTCTGGTGTATGCTTATTTGCCTATAATGGTTGACCTAAATGTGGAAGGATTGCAGGATCTTCATAAGCAGACCTTCTTCTACTATGCTTTTGGTTCCTTTGTTTTGGTTAATGTGTTGATCAGATTGGGAGTAACCTTGGGTTCCCGAGGTTTAGATGAAAACCTATCTGCATGGATCAGAGCTATCTTATTTATTATAAATTTCTATTTCGCATCAATGGTCGGATTCATTGGTGTAATTAACAATACAGGACATATAAATCCAGATAGCTACGCATACCTCAATTATCTGGGCCCTCTTTTCTTGGTGATATGGCTTCTTGGTCTGATTTTTTTCATTTTTAAAAAGAGGTAGAACTTACTCTTTTTCAGATTTTTAAATTGTCTTATTTCAAGTGATACTCCTTTAGTGTGTTAGGTTGTTACGTGTAAGTATTGGATTTTTATCATTACTTTGGATCTGGAAAAATGCTAAAACAATTAGCATCTTTTCTTTGATCACTAAACAGCAACCCTAGAAAGCAACAGACTACATGGCAGAAGCGATCTATACCGAAGACAGTATAAAATCACTCGATTGGAAAGAGCATATCAGGCTTAGGCCCGGTATGTACATTGGAAAGTTGGGAGATGGTAGTTCTCCTGATGATGGAATTTACGTGTTGGTCAAAGAGATCATCGACAATAGTATTGATGAGCATATGATGGGGCATGGTCGCACCATAGAGGTTAAGGTGACGGATCATAGAGTTACTGTTAGAGATTATGGTCGTGGTATACCTCTTGGCAAAGTGGTTGACTGTGTAAGCAAGATCAATACCGGAGGCAAATACGATAGTGGTGCATTTCAGAAATCAGTAGGTCTGAACGGCGTAGGTACCAAAGCTGTAAATGCTCTATCCAACTACTTCAAGGTACAGAGTTACCGAGATGGTCAGACCAAGGTAGCTGAGTTTGAGAGGGGAGAAGTAACCAATGATTCGAAGATCCAGAAGGTTGATGGTAGAAATGGTACGCAGATCATATTTGAACCTGACAATACGGTTTTCAAAAACTACCACTTTATTCCTGAGTATCTGGATAATTTAATGTGGAACTACGCCTATTTGAATGCTGGATTGACCATTACGCTCAATGGAAAAAAATATCATTCGGAAAATGGCCTAAAGGATTTACTAACGAGAAAGGCTGATGTTGAGAACCTTAGGTATCCCATCATCCATTTAAAAGGAGACGATATTGAGGTTGCCTTGACTCATGCCAATCAATATGGGGAGGAATACTATTCGTTTGTAAACGGTCAATACACCACACAGGGTGGAACACACCTCGCCGCTTTTCGTGAGGCCGTGGTGAAGACAGTAAGAGAGTTTTATGGTAAGACATTTGATGCATCAGATGTTCGTTCTGCAATCATTGGTTCTATAGCAGTTCGCGTGCAGGAACCCGTCTTTGAAAGCCAAACCAAGACCAAATTAGGTTCTCAGAACGTGGGTCCAGAGGGTCCTACCATGCGGACGTTTGTGAACGACTTTGTAAAAACGGAACTTGATAATTTCCTTCATAGGAATTCAGATACTGCAGATGCACTATTAAAACGCATTCAGCAATCAGAACGAGAGCGGAAAGAGATTGCAGGGATTAAAAAATTAGCAAATGAGCGTGCCAAGAAAGCTAACCTACACAACAAAAAATTGCGTGATTGTCGAATTCATTTCAACGATAAAAAAGGAGACGAAGACAAGAAGAATGAGACCATGATCTTCATTACAGAGGGAGATTCAGCAAGTGGTTCCATTACTAAGTCTAGAAATGTTCAGACTCAGGCGGTATTCTCTCTGCGAGGTAAACCATTTAACTGTTTTGGTCACACAAAAAAAGTGGTTTATGAAAATGAAGAATTCAACTTGCTCCAGCATGCTCTAAACATCGAAGATGGCCTGGAAGGTCTGCGGTATAGAAAGATTGTAATTGCAACTGATGCGGATGTGGATGGTATGCACATTCGATTATTACTGTTGACTTATTTTCTTCAATTCTTCCCGGAGCTAGTAAGAGGTAACCACATCTTTATCCTTGAAACTCCTTTGTTTAGAGTCAGGAATAAGAAAGAAACGATTTACTGCTACTCTGATGAGGAACGAAGAAATGCAATTGCAAAGCTTGGGAGTAAACCAGAGATCACTCGATTTAAAGGACTAGGAGAAATTAGTCCTGGGGAGTTCGCAGAGTTCATTGGTGACAACATTCGATTAGACCCTGTGATTCTGAAGAAAGATACCAGCATACAAGATTTGCTGACTTTTTATATGGGTAAGAATACGCCTGATCGTCAGCAATTTATCATCGATAAGCTTCGGGTTGAAAAGGATCTTTTAGAAGAGGTTGCCGCTATTTAGGGTAGTAATTCAGGTCAATGAAAAAGATCATAATACTTGTACACTTTGGATCAAAACGAACTTCTTTGGATGGTTCCTTAGATGCGATTATGTCGATGATCAGGTGGGCAAATATGATTTACGGTGATGTTCTGCAGAAGCCCTTTCAATCGGTAAAGAGCCATCAATTCGTTGGGGTTGCGTACTCTGTGTCTAAGGCTGTAGACTTGGTGTTAGCCATGGAAGAGTACAATCTTGAAGAGGAATTGGGTTTGAAGGTAAGCTACGCCATTAATGACGGGATCGTAGCTGATGAGGATAATTTGAATAACCCGTCTGCTGCTGAGCCAGGAATTGGGAAATGCTATGACATGCTAGATCGAATGACAAAGAATAAAAAGAGGATGCTGATTTCAACAAAATCAGATACTTCGATCAATAACATGCTTAAAATCACTCAGCACTTCATTGATTCATGGAATCCCAAAGACAGAAAGACTGTGTCGGGATTCTTGCTAGGCCGAGACTACAAGGAAATGGCAAAGATTGAGGGGAAAGATGAGTCTTCCTTGTGGAGGAGAAGGAAAAGTCTGGCGATAGATGAGTATATGATGTGTAAGGATGTTTTACAGCACTTAATAGAAAATAGATAGGTTTTTGCCGATTGGTTAAAATAGATTTAAATGGGAGAAGAGCACGATAAAGAAGAAGAAATACAAGACGTCATTCCAATTTCCGGAATGTACGAAAATTGGTTTTTAGACTATGCCTCTTATGTAATCCTGGAGCGTGCCGTTCCAGCCATCAATGACGGTCTAAAGCCTGTTCAGCGCAGGATTTTGCATGCCATGAAAGAGATGGATGATGGTCGCTACAATAAAGTGGCCAATATCATCGGGAGTGCCATGCAATATCACCCACATGGGGATG
>JABSPG010000169.1 GCA_013214445.1 Ekhidna sp.
ACCTTGATATCCATCTGACATGCAGTGATCCCTTCAGTAGTTCCTGTCACTTTGAAGTCCATGTCACCCAAATGATCCTCATCACCTAGGATATCCGAAAGAATGGCATATTTACCACTTTCACTATCAGAGATCATCCCCATAGCAATACCGGAAACAGGTCGCTTCAATTTGATTCCTGCATCCATCAAGGCAATAGTACCTGCACATACTGTGGCCATTGAAGAAGAACCATTGGATTCTAGAATATCAGATACAACTCTTACAGTATAAGGATTACCTTCATCTTCGGTTGGTATCATCGGCTTCAGCGCACGCATAGCCAAATTTCCATGACCTACTTCTCTTCGTCCAGGACCTCTGTTGGGTCTTACCTCACCAGTAGAAAAGCCGGGGAAGTTATAGTGCAAGATGAACTTATTGTAACCTGAGAACATTGCGCCATCGATCATTTGCTCATCTAGCTTGGTTCCCAATGTTACGGAAGTCAATGACTGAGTTTCACCCCTAGTAAACACCGCCGATCCGTGAGCAGAAGGAAGATAATCCGCCTCCGACCAAATCGGACGAATTTCATCCGGTTGTCTTCCATCTATACGTTCTTGGTTGTCAAGAACAAAATTTCTAACCGCCTCTTTTTCAATATCATGGAAGTACTTACCTACCAAGAAATCATTCATTTCCTCTACTTCCTCTTCCGAAAACTGAGACATGTATTCTTCGAATACTTCTTTGAAAGCAGCTTTTCTTTCGGACTTATTCGGATTCTTCAGGGCTGCAACATCATACAACTTTTGATAGACCGCCTGATGCATAGAGGCTTTCATTTCCTCATCCTTAGGCTCATGGTCATATTCTCGTTTTTCTGTGCTGCCAACTTCTTTTGCTAACTCCTCCTGAATAGCACATTGAATCTTAATCTCTTCATGGGCTTTTTTGATACCTTCGAGCATCTCCGATTCGTCTACTTCTTTAGACTCACCCTCTACCATCATGATATTATCCGATGTTCCTGCAACAATTAAGTCTAATGTCGCAGCATCTAATTTTTCCGGAGAAGGATTTACCACATATTCTCCATCAATTTTTGCCACTCTTACCTCTGAAATAGGACCTCCGAAAGGGATGTCCGAGACAGAAATAGCAGCTGATGCGGCCAATGCAGCCAGTGCATCCGGCATAATTTCTTTGTCTGCAGAAATCAGTTGAATGAAAACCTGAGTATCTGCATGGTAATCAGAAGGAAATAACGGTCTTAGGGCTCGATCGACCAATCTACAAATGAGAACTTCATAGTCTGAAAGCTTCCCCTCTCTTTTCAAAAATCCACCTGGTATTTTTCCAGCGGATGCAAATTTTTCTTGATAATCGACAGAAAGTGGTAAGAAATCCACTCCCTCTTTGGCTTCTTTCGAAGAAACCACAGTTGCCAATAACTTGGCATTTCCCATACTAACAACAACAGATCCATCTGCCTGCTTTGCAAGCTTTCCTGTTTCAATGGATACTTCCCTGCCGTCCGATAGTTGGAAGGTTTTTGTAATTACGTTCATATTATTTTGATAATAAGGACACGTTTTGCCCTTAGATGTACAATAAAAAAGGGAATCAGAAATTTGATCCCCTTTAATTTTTTATTTTCTGATGTTTAGCTTCGCGATGATGCTTCGATATCTTTCGATATCATTTTTGTGTAGATAGTCAAGCAATCTTCTACGCTTACCCACCAATCTTAAAAGACCTAATCGAGATGCATGGTCTTTCTTTTGTGTTTTTAAATGTTCTGTCAAGTGATTGATGCGAGTTGTGAACAACGCAATCTGTCCTTCAGGAGAACCTGTGTCTGTCACTGACTTTCCATGTTCTTTGAAAATTTCTTCCTTTTTTTCCTTTGTTAGATACATTCTAAAATCGTCTACCTCTTTTAATTGAAGCGCAAAGTTACGCTTTGTTATCATTCCTAGCAAATCTACGCTTAAGCTTTTCTATCCAAACCAGATATGCATCTACTTCAAATAGTCTAGCATCGATTCTTGCTTGTCTCAAAAAGAAGAAACCAAACGGCATTAGAACAAAATCAGCCATCCAGGCAGCTACGTAGGGGTTCATTGCTCCTTCCTTGGCTTGCTTTTCACCAATACTTGTGAAGAGGTAATAGATAATAAAGAAGAATACTGCCAATATGGTAGGAACACCCAGTCCTCCCTTTTTTATGATGGCTCCAAGTGGTGCCCCAACCAAAAACATTATGATACAAGCTAACGCTAGTGCATACTTCTTCTGCATCTCAACAGTATACAGATTTAGGTCCTTTTTGGTCTGATAGAGTCTTGTCTTTGCGGTGGAGAGGCTGACCTTCATATTTCGAGCTTTGTTTAGGGCTTCCGAGTAAATCACCTTTTGATTTGGCTTGTTTTCATCAAGAAAAGCCTGAAGGTGCTCAGCTGTGAGCGTATCCATTCCACCTACATTGAATCTGTTACCATATTTTATTTTTGAGCTCGTCGGTAATTGTACCTTTTGAGCAAACTGAGCTCCACTAGTATTTGTAAACACTTTTCTTGCTGTACGTTTTGTAGAATCCTTTTTAGCCAGTGCTCTCGAAACAGCTGGAATGGCCTTCGTGCTATCCGAGACAGGCAGAGTATCCGATTTCAAAAATGCAATTGCTTCATCCAACATAGATCCAAATGGCAGAAGTGAGGCTTCCTGCAACATTTTCTGTTCATTTGCGATGGTATCTTTTGGTTCACTTGACTGCTCTAAAAACTCTTTATTGTTGAAGTGGTAGCCAAAATAGCGTCTTGAAGTATTTATGATCCCTCTTCTCTGTTCAATTAGTTTATTCTCAAATGAATCCACATCCATCGCAAGTTCACTGATATTCTTCATCTGACGATTATTCTGAAAAAGCTCTTCCTTTCTCCGCTTCATATCAAATGACGCCAGACTGAATACCATATCCATGTTATCATATTCGGTCCTGTGAAATCGATCAATCTTACTACCCGACTTAGCTTCTTCGAAATAGTAGTGACCTCTATGTAGCTCTAACTTTAGATAACGATCATCCATGATCGTGAACATAAGCGCAGAATCAGCCAGAATTACTGTTTTATTTCCTCTTCCCAGAGAATGATCATAAATAACTACATCGATAAGGGTCTTTCCATCTGGTAGTTTATCCTTCGCTTTGATGCTATAGTTTGGAATGCCGTTATAAAACGCTCCTGCTTTGATATCCAAAGCGGGCTTGGTGTGTTTTATATCGTATAATAAGCTGTAGGCCTTAAGGTTTGCCGCTGGAATGGTGTAATTGTTGAAGAAAAAAGCTCCAATAGACAAAACAAAGACAAAAAGGAAAATGGGTCTAAGTGTTCTTAGAAGTGAAATCCCTGAACTCTTTATCGCTGTTAGTTCAAAATTCTCACCTAGATTACCGAAGGTCATTAGCGAAGCAAGTAATACTCCCAGAGGTAAGGCTATCTGCAGCATGTTTAGAGAAAAATAGAATAGTAGTTCCGCAAAAACCGAGAAACCAAGGTTCTTTCCCACAAAATCATCAAAATACTTCAGCATATACTGAATGAGCAAGATGAAGTTTGCCACAGCTGTTGTCAGTACCAGAGGCCCCACAAAAGACTTGAGCATCAAAACATCTAATTTCTTCACGATTCTATTCTTTTCTACTTAGCGAATTGGTTGTGCTGATTCGCATCTCTATTAGACGTGCAAATCTAGAGAAATGCTTCAGTGCAAGAAAGATACCAGAACGTGTTTTGGAGTTAGCCTCCAACAATTTCTTTCAGATCATGAATTAAGGACTCCCACAATTCACTCGCCTCCTCCTCGTCCATATCGGAATAATCAGTTATTCGCACATATACAGACTGAGTCAGTTCATTCATCTCAATCTTAAATTCAAAAAAATTGTTGTCATCATCATCTGGATCTATCACGTCAAACCGTACATGATGATTGGTACGATTGGAGGTCAATTTGGCTTTGGTCTCGTCTCCATCCCAGATGAACGTATAGACTTTATCCGAATTATTGATGTTTACGTCATCCGCAAACCATTGAGCTAATCCAGAAGCTGTGCTAAAGTATGGATATAGCATTTTCTTGGATGCGTTAAACTCGAATTCACCGATATATTCATACTTTGCCATAGGATGCTAAATTTTTGATAAGGTAAAAAAAAAATCTATTTCGACAAGGTCATGTTTGAAAAGAAATCTTTTATAAGTTTACGTTCCTTTTCGGGAGCATCCTTCACAATGGGGTGCAAAATGTAAATGGCGAGGTAGCTCAGTTGGTTAGAGCGTCGGATTCATAACCCGGAGGTCGGGAGTTCAAATCTCCCTCTCGCTACTCAAATCAGCCCCGATTAGGGGCTTTTCTATTTTCCAAATTCCACTTTCTTGTAGCTGCCATTGTTAAAAGATCATTTCTTTAAGAGAAAGTACCATTTCCAATTCTAAGGAATTCATCTCAAATACTCTTCAGTAGAATACAGGTTGATGATAAATATGTGGAGTAAATATTTTTAAAATATTTTTTATCGACCTCTGGGAAATGATCTACTAATTTCTAATTTTGCAATCCGTTTTTGAAACGGGAAGACATCTTGAGGTCTTTATCGGGGTATAGCGCAGTCCGGTTAGCGTACCTGCTTTGGGAGCAGGGGGTCGTAGGTTCGAATCCTACTACCCCGACATCAAGAAAGGGAAGCAAAGTCTTCCCTTTTTTATTTGCTGGAGATATCTTTGACATTCATATGGAGGGAAGTTAGCTCAGTTGGTTTAGAGCACCGCCTTGACAGGGCGGGGGTCGCTGGTTCGAATCCAGTACTTCCCACTTTTCAAAACCTCTTATTCAATTGATCTTATGGCGGAGGTCGCTGGCTGGTGCGCCAGTCCGATCGAAGCCAGTACTTCCCACTTTTCAAAACCTCTTATTCAATTGATCTTATAGCGGAGGTCGCTGGCTGGTACTCCATTACACAGCGTGGCTGTCAATTAAATCCAGCACTTCCCATACTGCAAAAGCTATTTTAAAGTGATCTTCCAGAAAGGGTTATATTCAGAACTCCAATCAAATGTACAGCCGGTCTTTAACGTGAATACCAATCAAATCTCCGTACTTTCGATCTTTCAAAGGTTTTTTACCAGTAATCTATCAACGAAAAAATTGGTAGATAGACCCTCAATTAAGAAATCACTTTGCACGGGTAATGACACACCAAATCGAGGGGGTCAGAGTGCCTATTAAGATACGCTGGGTACATACATCTCAGAAAACAATTATCCTAGAAGAAACAAAAGCTAGCGCAAAAAAGAACCCCGATCGAATGACCGGGGCTGCCTTAGTTCATTTCAAAAAATGAACTTCCTTAGTTATTCTTAGAGATCTTGAATGTCTTCCTTTCCTGATCCACCAATAGGTTCACGAAATAAACACCCCTATCAAGGGTTTCAAGATCGATTGTTAGTACACCTGAAGTACCATTCGAAAGCTCATACTGAACTTCCTTTCCGGACAGATCCGTAATACTTACAAGATCAAAATCTGACTGGTAAGAAATGTTTATCACACCTCCCGTAGGATTTGGATAAATCAGAATCCCTACCTCCTGTATTCCAAGGGCATCATCTTCATCCGTCAAATTGATCGTAATCTCTGCTTCACCAGATTTTGCTCCGTCGGTCACTTCAACGGTAAGAACGAAGGACTGAATCTCTTCAAAGTCTAGCACTCCCCCATCCGCTACGGTTATCTCCCCTGTAGTAGTATTGATATCAAAACCTCCGGAAGTGTTACCTGCAGTTATACTGAAAGTGATGTCATCCCCATCCGGATCAGCAGCTACTACCGATCCCACAGAAGTGCCATTTGCTGAATTCTCAGGAATATCAAATGACTGATCAGAAATTTCAGGTGCACGATTCTCATCAACGTCTGTGAGCACAATTGTGATAGTTGCAGATGCTGTAAGCGAACCATCGGACACCTGAACAGTCAGAGCAAATTCTGGAGTGGTCTCAAAATCAAGCACACTTGCGTCAGCTACTGTTAGCTCACCAGTGGCTGCATTGATTGTAAAACCGCCTGCATCATTTCCGGCAGTAACCGCAAAGCTGATTTGATCACCTTCAGGATCTGTCGCAACGACTGTACCAACAGAAGTGCCCTCGTCACTATTTTCAGCAATCTCAAAAGTCTGCGAATCAACTGCAGGTGCCTCTGCAACGTCACTTAAAGTCACCGACATCAATGCAGACACCACAAACGAACCATCCGTTACTTCTACTAATAGATTGAAGTTTGGTGATGTTTCAAAATCGAGTACTCTAGCATCATTCACAGTGATTAGTCCAGTGCTCGAATCGATTGTAAATCCTCCTGCATCATTGCCTGAAGTAATGGAGAAACTCAAGGCTTCTCCATCAGGATCAGTTGCTGACACTGATCCAACTGACGAGCCATCATCGGCATTTTCTGCTATGCTAAATGCTTGTGACTCAATGGCAGGCGATTCATTGACATCTGAAAGATTAATGATAATCAAGGCTTCAGACGAAAGATCGCCATCTGATACCGAAACCGTTAATTCAATGGATGGAGTTACTTCAAAATCGAGCGTACTATCGTCAACGACTGATAATAGCCCGCTGCTTCCATCTATTGAGAATGCACCTGCGTCGTTACCCGCTGTGACAGAGTAGGTCAAAGTGCTGGATTCCGGGTCGCTTGCCACCACTGTCCCTACCTGGGTGCCGGCAGCACTGTTCTCCGGCAAATCAAAAGACTGATCGGCAATCACAGGTGCTGCATTGTCATCTACATCTGTCAGGTTAACTGTCACTGTACCGGTTCCAGACAACTGGCCGTCTGATGCAGCCACTGTCAATGTGAAAACCGGTGTTTGCTCAAAATCAATCACCGCTACATCAGCTACCGTTAATTCTCCTGTGATTGCATCTATTGCAAAACCTCCGAGATCATTCCCAGCCGTAATGCTATACGTCAATGCATCACCATCCGGATCGGAACCTGTAACAGTTCCTACTACAGTCCCAGTAGCCGAATTTTCCACAATGGTGAACGTCTCATCTGCTACGATCGGAGCTTCAGGCTGATCGGTAATATTGACTATGACCTCAGCTAAAGAGGTAACCTCACCATCCGATGCTTCCACTGTCAATACAAACACCGGATTTACTTCAAAATCCAAAACCGATCCGTCATTGACATTGAGTGAACCAGAAGTGCTATTTAGTGTGAAACCACCTAGCTCGTTACCAGCAGTAATGCTGTACGTAACAGTCTCACCTTCAGGATCTGTAGCGGATAATGTGCCAACCAGCGAACCCTGCGTAGCGTTCTCCGCTAGTTCGAATGTAGCATCCTCAAAAATCGGAGGTTGATTACTTGGATTTACCGTCAAGGTGAATACCTGAGCAGCCGTATTGTTCTCCGCTTGCCCATCATCTGCAGTGACCGTAAACTCCTGGCTTCCAAACTCACCAGCAACACTGGTGATGGACACTGTTCCGGTAGTCGCATCTATGGAGACATTGGCAAAGGCAACAGCAGTGGGATCGATACTGTAAGCAACTACCTGATCTGCTTCGTCTACTGGTACCGTAGCTGCTGTCACTGTCACCGTACTTGTCGTCGTGAAATCCTGCTCAACAGTCACGTCCCCACTAAGGGTAAAGGCAGGTGCATCATTGACCGGTGCTACTGTGATTGTCATTGTAGAAGAGGCCACACTTAGATTCGTTGCATCCCCAACCGTAAATTCAAAAGTGTCTTCACCATTGAAGTTGGTATCAGGATCGTATCTCAAGTTTGGTATGTCTGCTACAGGAATTTCCTGATCTACAGATACCGCCACGTCGTTTAGCATCAGGTTTCCATTGATAGGAAGTGAGCTGACAGCTACCCTACTGAAGGTCGTACCTCCACTACTAGAATAATTAAAATCGGACTCTGCAAACGACACTGCTTCATCCTCTAGCGTATCCACAAATCCATCATTGGATAGCGGTCCGTTGGTGACTGTAAAGCTTTGTGCCTGATACAAACTCCAGACGCCT
>JABSPG010000017.1:0-16566 GCA_013214445.1 Ekhidna sp.
CTAGATATACTAGATAAACTTCCTAGAGAAAATCAAATGTTGGATGATGATGATCCAAACAAGTTTATCGCTAAGATGGGTGCGGAAGCTCTTGAAATGCTTTTGGCAAGAACGCAGCTAGATGAATTATCATATGAACTGAGACATCAGGCGGCTACTGATACATCGCAGCAAAGAAAAGCAGAGGCTCTTAAGAGATTGAGGGTAGTAGAGGCATTTAGAGATGCAAAAACGAGGATCGAAAATAGACCTGAATGGATGATTGTGAAGATGGTTCCGGTCATCCCTCCAGAGTTAAGACCACTCGTACCATTGGATGGCGGTAGGTTCGCTACTTCAGATCTAAATGATCTTTACAGAAGAGTTATTATTAGAAATAACCGTCTGAAGAGATTGATGGATATCAAAGCCCCAGAGGTTATTCTTAGGAATGAAAAGAGAATGCTTCAAGAGGCAGTCGATTCGCTATTTGATAATTCAAGAAAGGTGAATGCGGTTAGATCAGATGGGAATAGGGCATTGAAATCTTTGAGTGATATGCTGAAGGGTAAGCAGGGTCGATTCCGTCAGAATCTACTTGGAAAAAGGGTTGATTATTCTGGACGATCAGTGATTGTAGTAGGTCCAGAACTTAAAATGCATGAATGCGGTCTACCTAAGAACATGGCAGCAGAACTTTTCAAGCCATTCATTATTAGAAAGCTGATAGAGAGAGGTATCGTTAAGACTGTAAAGTCTGCGAAAAAGATTGTCGATCGAAAAGATCCTGTAGTTTGGGATATTCTTGAAAATGTTCTCAAAGGACATCCTGTATTACTAAATAGGGCTCCTACACTACATAGGTTAGGTATCCAAGCTTTCCAACCGAAATTAATTGAAGGTAAGGCTATTCAATTGCACCCACTGGCGTGTACAGCATTCAATGCTGACTTTGACGGTGATCAGATGGCGGTTCATGTTCCTCTCGGTCATGAAGCGATCTTGGAGGCTTCACTGCTTATGCTTTCTTCTCACAATATCCTGAATCCTGCAAATGGTGCTCCAATTGCAGTACCTTCTCAGGATATGGTATTGGGACTTTACTATATAACCAAAGGAAGAAGAAGTACAGAGAAGGAGAAGGTTGCCGGCGAGGGCAAAATGTTCTATTCACATGAAGAGGTGATTATTGCCTTGAATGAGAAGCAAATATCTCAACATGCTTACATCAAAGTAAGAACCAAGGTTCGTAATGAGAATGGAGAGCTAGAGACTAAGGTTATTGAAACAGTTGCAGGTAGAGTTCTATTCAATGAGTCTGTTCCCGAAGCTGTGGGTTATGTTGATGAGTTACTCACTAAGAAGAAGCTACAGAAGATTATCGCCCATGTATTCAAGATTACAGGGATGGCTACTACAGCACATTTCTTGGATGATATTAAATCGCTTGGATTCCAGATGGCTTATAAAGGAGGCCTCTCCATGGGACTTGATAACATCAACGTTCCAGAAGAGAAGGATAAGTTGGTAGTACAAGCCAAAGAAGAGGTTGACGCAGTTTGGCAAAACTATCTGATGGGGCTTATCACAGATAATGAGCGTTACAACCAAGTAATTGATATCTGGACAAGAACAAATACCCAATTAACAAACTCCTTGATGAAGCAAATGGAGGAGGATGATCAAGGCTTTAATTCGATCTACATGATGATGCACTCCGGTGCAAGGGGATCTAGAGAGCAGATTCGTCAGCTGGGAGGAATGAGAGGTTTGATGGCTAAGCCTCAGAAAAATCTTCAAGGTTCTGTAGGGGAAATCATTGAGAACCCTATTCTATCTAACTTCAAAGAAGGTCTGGATGTAATTGAGTATTTCATCTCAACGCATGGTGCTCGAAAGGGATTGGCTGATACAGCCTTGAAAACGGCAGATGCTGGATACCTTACTAGAAGACTCGTTGATGTAGCTCAGGATGTAGTGATCAATGAAGATGATTGCGGGACGCTAAGAGGTTTGGCGGTCTCCGCTCTTAAGGACAATGAAGAGATTGTAGAACCTCTTTCCGAAAGAGTGCTTGGAAGGGTGTCTGTGCATGACATTTATGATCCAATAACTGATGAGCTCGTTATTGAGGCAGGTCAGGAATTCACGGAAGAAATCGCTGAATACATAGATCAGTCAAGTATAGAAGAGGTTGAGATCAGGTCTGTACTTACTTGTGAAACAAGGCAAGGTGTCTGTGCTAAGTGTTATGGCAGAAATCTTTCTACAGGAAGAATGTCTCATGTTGGAGAAGCTGTAGGGGTGATTGCCGCACAATCCATTGGTGAGCCGGGAACCCAGCTTACTTTGAGAACATTCCACGTGGGTGGTACTGCGTCGAACATCGCCGTTGATGCTAATATTAAAGCCAAGTTTGATGGTGTAATCGAATATGACGAGCTAAGAACGGTGAAGTCAACAGATGATGAAGGGAACAACATCGAAGTGGTAATGGGGCGTTCTGGTGAGTTCAAGATAGTAGACGCTAAGAAGGAGAAAGTGCTTGTAACAAATCACGTTCCATATGGTGCCATTCTTAAAACTAAAGATGGTGCAAAAGTCTCTAAGGGCGATGAACTTTGCTATTGGGATCCTTACAATGCAGTTATTATGTCAGAGTTTGATGGTACCGCCTCTTTCGATTCAATCATCGAGGGCATTACGTTCAAGGAGGAATCTGATGAGCAGACTGGGCACAGAGAAAAAGTTATCATAGACACAAAGGATAAGACTAAAAACCCTGCTATAGAAATCGTTGGTAGCGATGGAACTACGCAGAAGGCTTATAATATTCCTGTTGGGGCTCACATGGCAGTTGAAGAAGGAGATAAGATTAAGCCAGGTCAAGTCCTAGCAAAAATTCCTCGTAAAGCTGGTAAGTCTAGAGATATTACAGGAGGTCTACCAAGGGTGACGGAGCTTTTTGAGGCAAGGAATCCTTCCAACCCTGCGGTAGTCAGTGAGATCGATGGAGTTGTAGAGTACGGAGGAATCAAGCGAGGAAATCGAGAAATCTACATAGAATCTAAGGATGGTATAAAGAAAAGATACATGGTTCCATTGTCTAAGCATATTCTTGTGCAAGACAATGACTATGTGAGAGCAGGAGATGCGCTATCAGATGGCGCTATCACGCCGGCTGACATTCTGAAGATCAAAGGTCCAACAGCTGTACAAGAGTACTTGGTGAATGAAATTCAAGAAGTATACAGGTTGCAAGGGGTAAAAATAAACGACAAGCACATCGAGGCAATTGTTCGTCAGATGATGCAAAAAGTTGTGATCGAAAATCCTGGTGACACGAGCTTCTTGACTAATCAGCTTGCTGATCGGTTTGCTTTCATGGAAGAGAACGATAATATTCTGGATAAGAAAGTTGTGGTAGATCCAGGAGATTCCTCGAGCTACAAAGCAGGGCAAATCATCGATGCTAGAAGTTTGAGAGATGAAGTCTCTAGCTTGAAAAGAAGAGATCTTAAGCCGATGGTGACAAGGGATGCTGAGCCAGCAACTGGAAAGCCTACGCTTCAAGGGATCACTCAAGCATCGCTTGGAACCGAGAGTTTCATTTCAGCCGCGTCATTCCAGGAGACTACTAAGGTACTTAGTGAGGCTTCAATCAAAGGAAAAGCTGATACACTAATTGGTTTGAAAGAAAATGTGATTGTGGGTCATCTGATACCGGCAGGTACTGGAATCAGAAAGCACCAGAAGTATATAGTTAACTCTCAAGAAGAGTATGAAAAGCTAGTTGCATCAAGGGAAGAGTTCGAAGCTAGAGAAGTAGAAGAAGCTTAATTACCCATGAGCGACGAGCAGAACAAAAAAGATGGGAAAAATCCCAATAATCAGATAAACATAGAGCTCTCGGAGGAAACTGCCGAGGGCGTCTATGCCAATCTGGCTATGATTGCACACTCAAGTAGTGAGTTTGTGATTGATTTTATAAGACTGATGCCTGGCGTTCCAAAAGCCAAGGTGAAATCAAGGATTGTTATAACACCAGAGCATGCTAAAAGACTCTTGGGAGCTTTGAAAGACAATATTCAGAAGTATGAAGCAACTTTTGGTGAAGTAAAGCAATCCGAAGAAGTTCCGAAATTCCCTATGAATTTTGGTGGCACAATGGGTGAGGCGTAGCATAGATTACTTACCTATAAAATATTTCCATCGAATTAATCTTGTAACTTTTTGATATAAACTCAATATATCTATCTTTGCGTTCCCAAATTTTGGGACGATTAGAAATTTTAGCGTATGCCAACTATACAACAATTAGTAAGGAAGGGTAGAAAGAAGTTGACCTCAAAGTCAAAATCCCCAGCATTGGACTCTTGTCCACAAAGAAGAGGCGTTTGTACTAGAGTGTACACAACAACTCCAAAAAAGCCTAACTCGGCAATGAGAAAGGTAGCCAGGGTGAGGTTGACAAACGTAAAAGAGGTGAACGCATATATCCCGGGCGAGGGTCACAATCTCCAAGAGCACTCTATTGTTTTAATTAGAGGAGGAAGAGTGAAAGATTTACCCGGAGTTAGATACCACATTATTAGAGGTGCATTGGATACTGCTGGTGTTAATGGACGTCTACAAAGAAGATCTAAATACGGCGCTAAGCGACCTAAAAAATAATTTGCAGGAGAAATGAGAAAAGCAAAACCAAAAAAGAGATATATACTTCCTGATCCCATTTATCAGGATACGCTTGTTACCAAGTTTGTTAATAACCTAATGTTGGATGGCAAGAAAAGTATCTCCTACAAAATATTCTACAATGCAATAAATCAGGTGGAAGAGAAGACAGGCGAAAATGGCCTTGAAACTTGGAAGTCTGCGTTGAGTAATATTATGCCTTCGGTAGAAGTGAAAGCAAGAAGAGTTGGGGGAGCAAACTTTCAAGTTCCGATCGAGGTTCGACCGGATAGGAAAATCTCTTTGGGAATCAAGTGGATGATTAGGTATGCAAGGCTAAGAGGTGAAAAAACAATGCAAGATAGACTCGCAAACGAGATAATCGCTGCTTCTAAAGGAGAAGGTGCTGCTGTCAAAAAGAAAGATGATATGCACAGAATGGCAGAAGCAAATAAAGCATTCTCACATTTCAGATTCTAAGTTCAAATGGCAAGAGATTTAAAATTTACAAGAAATATTGGTATAGCAGCTCACATTGATGCTGGTAAGACTACCACGACTGAGCGTATTCTTTATTATGCTGGGGTAAACCACAAGATTGGTGAAGTTCATGATGGAGGAGCTACCATGGACTGGATGGAGCAAGAGCAAGAACGTGGTATAACGATTACCTCAGCTGCAACTACTGTATTCTGGAAATACAAAAATGATGATTATCACATCAACATCATAGATACTCCTGGTCACGTTGACTTTACTGTTGAGGTAAATAGATCATTACGTGTTTTGGATGGTCTTGTTTTTCTATTTAGTGCTGTTGATGGTGTGGAACCACAGTCAGAGACAAACTGGAGGCTTGCAGATAATTACAAAGTCGCAAGAATCGGTTTTGTAAATAAAATGGACCGCCAAGGAGCCAACTTCTTGAATGTATGCAACCAAGTAGTAGAAATGCTTGGAACAAAGTCTGTTCCGCTTCAATTACCGATCGGCGCAGAAGAAAACTTCAGAGGTGTTGTTGATCTTGTGGAAAACAAAGCAATCGTATGGAATGAAGATGACATGGGAATGTCTTTCGATGAGATCGAAATTCCTGAGGATATGGTTGATGAGGTTGCTGAATACAGAGAGAAGTTGGTTGAGGCAGTTGCTGAATATGATGAAAACCTACTGGAGAAATTCTTTGAAGATCCTGATAGTATTACAAGAGATGAAATAGTAGCAGCACTTAGAGCAGCGACAGTTGATCTGGCGTTTGTGCCAATGTTGTGTGGTTCTGCTTTCAAGAACAAAGGCGTGCAGACTCTTTTAGACTATGTGATGGAATTACTTCCTTCTCCTCTAGATAGAGATAATATTATTGGAACAAATCCTGATACAGAAGAGGAAGTTACCAGAAAACCTGATCCAAATGAACCGTTTACGGCTCTAGCATTTAAGATCGCTACTGATCCTTTCGTTGGTAGGTTGTGCTTTATGAGATCCTATTCAGGGATGTTAGAATCAGGTTCTTATGTTTTTAATACAAGAACTAATAAGAAAGAAAGAATCTCCCGTATTTTCCAGATGCATGCAAATAAGCAGAATCAAATTGATGCTCTGCACGCAGGAGATATTGGAGCGGCCGTAGGTTTCAAGGATATTAAAACAGGTGATACCCTGTGTGCTGAGGATTCAAAAATAGTTCTAGAAGCTATGGAGTTTCCTGATCCTGTGATTGGATATGCCATAGAGCCTAAGACTCAAGCTGATGTAGATAAATTAGGAATAGCTATTGGTAAGCTGATTGAGGAGGATCCTACGTTACAAGTAGAGACAAATCATGAAACTGGCCAAACGATCTTGAAAGGAATGGGTGAACTCCACTTGGACATAATCATCGATCGTCTAAAGAGGGAGTTCAAGGTTGAAATCAATCAAGGTGCACCGCAAGTTGCATATAAAGAAGCCATTACTAGTTCTACAGAGCATAAGGAAGTATACAAAAAGCAAACTGGTGGTAAAGGTAAATTTGCTGATATCGTATTCGAATTAGGTCCAAAGGATGAGGATTACGAGAGCGAAGGTTTGCAGTTTGTGAATGAAATTGTTGGAGGTGTTATACCAAAAGAATTCATAGGACCTACTGAGAAAGGGTTCAAGCAAGCTATGGCAAATGGGCCACTCGCTAGCTACCCACTTGACAGTATGAAGGTGAGGTTATATCATGGTTCATTTCACGATGTAGATTCAGATGCATTGTCTTTCGAACTTGCCGCAAGGAATGGGTTTAAGGAAGCTGCAAAGAAATGTAGTCCAGTAATATTGGAGCCAGTAATGGGTGTTGAAGTTGTAACCCCTGATGAATACACAGGTTCAATAACTGGAGACCTTAACAAAAGAAGAGGTTTAATGAAAGGGATGGACACTAAAGGTACTTCAACTGTAGTTAAGGCCGATGTTCCTTTGTCTGAATTGTTTGGCTATGTGACTGACCTCAGAACGATCAGTTCTGGTAGGGCGACTGCATCGCTTACATTCTCCCATTACGATCCAGTTCCTAAAAATATTGCCGAGACAGTAATCGCT
Organism: Ekhidna sp.; assembly: GCA_013214445.1. GTDB lineage: Bacteria > Bacteroidota > Bacteroidia > Cytophagales > Cyclobacteriaceae > Ekhidna. The sequence continues at coordinate 7,222 of JABSPG010000017.1, forward strand.
GATGTAAACGGTACTGGTAAAGTTTAAAAGAGATTGATTAGAAAGTCATGAATCAAAAAATTAGAATAAAACTTAAGTCTTACGATCACAATCTGGTTGATAAATCATCTGAGAAGATTGTTAGAGCTGTAAAAACAACTGGAGCTGTAGTAAGTGGTCCTATACCACTGCCAACTGTAAAAGAGAAATTTACAGTACTTAAGTCACCGCATGTGAATAAGAAGGCTAGAGAGCAATTCCAACTTTGTACTTATAAGAGACTAGTGGATATCTATAGCAATAGTGCGAAGACGGTAGATGCTTTGATGAAGTTAGAGCTTCCTAGCGGTGTAGATGTAGAGATTAAAGTATAACCCACCTCCAAATGGGTAAGAGAACCAATTGGTCCATATCGATTGGTTCTTTTTTTGTCTATAAAAAAAGAGTGATCAAAGTTTTGATCACGAAGGGGAATTGCTATATTTGCAGACCTTTTCACAAAATGTTTGCCTGAAGGGGTAATAATAAGATATAAACGAGTATAAAATGCCTGGTTTAATAGGACGTAAAGTAGGAATGACTAGCGTTTTCGATGAAAACGGTAAGAGCGTGGCTTGCACACTTGTGGAGGCAGGTCCGTGCGTCGTTACTCAAGTCAAGAACGAAGACACTGATGGATATAAGGCTGTTCAGTTGTCTTACGGGGAGAGGAAAGAGAAAAACACTCCTAAAGCATTGCAAGGACATTTTGCGAAAGCAAAAACTACACCCAAAAGAAAGATTGTGGAATTCAGAGATTTCAGATCCGAGTTCGATGACAAAGTCAAGTTGGGGAATGAAATAAAATTGGAAGATGTCTTCAACGAACAGGATTATGTCGATGCAATTGGAACTTCCAAAGGAAAAGGTTTTCAGGGCGTAGTGAAAAGGCATGGCTTTGGTGGAGTTGGACAAGCTACGCATGGTCAACATAACAGATTACGTGCACCTGGATCAATCGGAGCAGCATCTTTTCCATCTAGAGTGTTCAAGGGTTTGAAGATGGCTGGTAGAACAGGTGGTGATCGAGTGAAGGTTTTGAACCTGAGAGTTTTGAAAGTTTATCCTGAAAAGAATTTAGTGTTGATTTCGGGCGCGATTCCAGGAGCCAAAAATTCGTACGTAATACTTGAGAAGTAATCATGAATGTATCTGTTTTAAATATTAATGGTGAAGAGACAGGGAGAGAGGTAAGCCTCGATCAAAGTGTATTTGGGATAGAACCAAATGAGCATGCTGTCTACCTTGATGTCAAGAATTATCTAGCAAACCAGAGACAAGGTACGGCCAAGACTAAAGATAAAGGTGAAATCACTGCTTCGACAAAGAAGATCAAAAAACAAAAAGGTACGGGTACCGCCCGTGCTGGGAGTGTTAAGTCTGGCGTGATGAGAGGCGGTGGAACTTTCTTTGGTCCGCAACCCAGAGATTATGGTTTCAAGCTGAACAAGAAAGTAAAAAAATTGGCAAGGAAATCTGTTCTTTCTTCTAGGGCGAAGGAGAACGCGATCAAAGTGCTTGAAGATTTTACTTTTGATGCCCCTCAAACCAAGCAGTACGTTAGTCTTCTGGAAGGTTTGCAACTGACAGGAAAAAAGTCACTATTGCTTGTGAATGACAGCAACAAGAACGTTTTCTTGTCTTCAAGAAATATCAAAAAAGCAAATGTGTCAACTGTTGATGAAGTGAATACATATGATCTGATAAATGCAGAGCAAATTATCATATGTGAAGGATCGCTTGATCTTCTAAAAGAGAGATTTAACTAAGATGGGAGTTCTAATAAAGCCATTGGTGACAGAGAAGATTTCTTCGCTCAATGAACATGGAAAGTATGGTTTCGTAGTTGCGAAAAATGCTAACAAAGTTCAAATTAAAGTAGAGGTTGAAAAGACATATGGTGTTACAGTTGAATCTGTAAATACGATGATTCAACCAGGCGGCACTAAGAGAAGATATACAAAATCAAGAGTAATCGAAGGTAGGACACCCGCTTACAAAAAGGCAATCGTCCAGGTTGCTGAAGGTGATATCATAGACTTTTATAGCGGTATATAATATATAGAGATGGCTGTAAGAAAATTAAGACCAACAACTCCGGGACAAAGGTTCCGCATGGCACCAGTTTTTGATGATATAACCAAGTCATCACCTGAGAGATCATTGGTTACTACTTCTAAGAGAAATGGTGGTCGAAATAATCAGGGTCGAATGACTGTGAGAAATGTTGGAGGAGGCCATAAGCGAAAACTTAGAATAATCGATTTTAAAAGGGAAAAGTTTGGTGTTCCTGCTGTAGTAAAAGCTATTGAGTATGATCCAAACAGGTCTGCAAGAATTGCTTTATTGTTCTATGCTGATGGTGAGAAGCGATACATCATAGCTCCCGCTGGTTTGAAAGTAGGAACAGAAGTAAACTCTGGTAAGGGTATTGCTCCTGAGGTTGGAAATGCATTGTATCTTTCTGATATTCCATTAGGTACAATAATTCATAACATTGAGTTGAAACCTGGCAAGGGAGGTGTTATGGCTAGGAGTGCTGGTACTTACGTACAACTAGTTGCGCGTGAAGGAAAATACGCAACTGTCAAGCTTCCTTCAGGTGAGATGAGGATGGTATTGGTTACTTGTATGGCTACCATAGGAACTGTTTCCAACTCTGATCATATGAGTGTAAGATTAGGTAAGGCGGGCAGAAACAGATGGCTAGGAAAGAGACCGAGAGTTAGAGGGGTAGCAATGAACCCAGTCGATCACCCAATGGGTGGTGGGGAAGGTAGATCCTCAGGGGGTCATCCAAGGTCCAGAAATGGACAGTACACCAAAGGTCTTAAAACTCGAAGGCCAAATAAGTATTCTGATAAGCAGATTGTAAAACGTAGGAAATAATGTCTAGATCACTAAAGAAGGGACCTTATATTGACTTCCGACTAGAGAGAAAGGTCGACGCAATGAATGATTCCGGTAAGAAGTCAGTAATTAAAACTTGGTCAAGAAGATCAATGATATCTCCTGATTTTGTGGGTCATACGTTTGCAGTACACAATGGAAATAAATTTATCCCTGTTTTTGTTACTGAAAACATGGTGGGCCATAAGTTAGGAGAATTTGCTCCTACGAGAAACTTTAGAGGCCACATTGCAAAGAAGGATAAAGGTAAAAGATAATAGTACGGATGGAAGCTGAAAAGAAATTAAAAAAGTCTGTACGCATCAGACTTAAGAAGGAAGCTGACAAGAAGTTCAGGGAAGAGAATAAGGGAAAGCTCGGAGCTGTTAAGTCGTCGCTAAGAAATATTCCAACATCGCCTAGGAAAATGCGATTGGTTGCTGATATGATTAGAGGCCAAAGAGCAAGCATCGCTTTAAACATACTCAAGTTTGATGCGCATCATGCATCTAATACACTCGAGAAATTGCTGCTTACTGCTATTGCCGATTGGCAGTCGATGAATGAGGACGTAAGCATCGAAGAAGCTGATCTGTATGTTAAAGAGATTTATGTTGATAGCGCGAGAATGTTGAAGAGACTTAGACCTGCACCTCAGGGCAGAGCTCACAGGATTCGTAAGAGATCAAATCACGTGACTATTGTCGTTGATAATCATAATCAGGAAGAAACTAAAGATAGCAACAAGTAATGGGACAGAAAGTAAACCCTGTTGGATTTAGATTAGGTGTCATCAAAGGGTGGGATTCTGCTTGGTTTGACAGCAAATCATATGCAGATAAACTAGTTGAGGACAACAAAATCCGAAAGTATATAATGGCTAGGATGCCTAAAGGGGGCATTTCTAAGATTGTGATTGAACGTACTCTCAAAAGAATTACATTGACCGTACATACCGCACGTCCTGGTGTTGTTATTGGTAAAGGAGGTTCTGAGGTAGATAAAATCAAAGAAGAGCTTAAGAACTTAACTGGAAAAGATCTTCAGATCAATATATTCGAAATAAAGAGACCTGAACTTGATGCCAAGTTAGTAGGAGAATCCATCGCACAGCAGCTTCAAGCAAGAATTTCCTTCAGACGTGCGATGAAACAAGCTATTGCCTCATCAATGAGGGTTGGTGCTCAAGGTATTAAGATCAAATGTTCTGGAAGGTTAGGTGGAGCTGAGATGGCACGTAGTGAGCAATACAAGGAAGGAAGAATCCCATTGCATACGCTTAGGGCAGATATTGACTATGCCATTACTGAAGCTCATACAGTATACGGAAAGATTGGTATTAAGGTATGGATCTTCAAAGGCGAAGTGTTTGGTAAGAGGGATTTATCACCCAACGTGGGTCAATCAGGTGGTGGAAACAATGCCCCTGGAGGAGCACCAAATAGAAGAAGACGAGAAAATAGACGAAGAAAGTAAAGTTTTGTAATCATGTTACAGCCAAAACGAACGAAATTTAGGAAAATGCAGAAAGGCCGAGTGAAGGGTCTTGCTCATCGTGGGCATAGACTTGCATTCGGAACTTTTGGAATCAAGTCCATGGAGCCAGGTTGGATTACAAGCCGTCAAATTGAGGCAGCTAGGATTGCTATGACTAGGGCAATGAAGAGAGAAGGCCAAGTTTGGATTAGAATTTTTCCTGACAAACCTGTAACTAAGAAGCCTGCTGAAGTTAGGATGGGTAAAGGAAAAGGAGCTCCAGAATATTGGGTGGCTACTGTGAAACCTGGTACTGTATTATTCGAAGCAGCGGGAGTTGATATTGAATTGGCTAAAGAGGCACTAAGGTTGGCTGCTCAGAAGCTTCCCATCTCGACAAAGTTCACAATAGCAAAAGATTATAAGGCAGAGTAATGAAGAATTCTGAACTAAGAGGATTAAGTCTGGAGGAGCTTAAAAATAAGCTTACCGTAGAGAAGGAAAATTATAGCAAGCTAAAGTTTGCTCACAGTATAACACCAATTGAGAATCCCATGAAAATTCGTGAGAATAGAAAATTGGTTTCGCGTATCCAGACGGAGATAAGAGCAAAGGAGTTAAACCAGTCTGCTGACGCAAATAAGTAAATTTCACTGATGGAAAGAAATTTAAGAAAGGAAAGAATCGGTCAAGTGGTTAGCAATAAAATGCAAAAAAGTATCACTGTTGCTGTTGAAAGAAAGGTTAAGCACCCGATTTATGGAAAATTTGTAAGGAAGACAACCAAACTTACAGCACATGATGAGAAAAATGACTGCAATGTGGGAGACACTGTCAAGGTCATGGAAACTCGTCCGATGAGTAAGAGTAAGCGTTGGAGACTTGTAGAAATTATTGAAAGAGCGAAATAATGGTACAGCAGGAATCAAGACTATCGGTTGCAGATAATAGCGGCGCTAAGGAAGTGTTAGTTATTAGAGTGCTAGGTGGTACCAAGAAAAGGTATGCCTCAGTCGGTGATAAAATTATTGTTACTGTTAAGAATGCGCTTTCCTCTAGTAATTTGAAGAAGGGGACGGTTTCACGTGCGGTAGTTGTAAGGACAAAAAAGGAAGTAAGAAGAAAAGACGGAAGTTATATTCGTTTTGAAGATAATGCTGCCGTTCTTTTAACTGCAAACGACGAACCAAGAGGAACAAGGATCTTTGGTCCTGTAGCTCGGGAGTTGAGGGAGAAGCAGTTCATGAAGATTGTATCATTAGCACCTGAAGTACTTTAACAATGAGTAAGATTAAATTTCACGTTACCAAGGGAGACACAGTAAAGATAATTGCTGGTAACGATAAAGGTAAGACAGGAAAAGTTCTAGAAGTAAATAGAGCGAAGTACAGAGCAGTAGTTGAGGGAGCAAACATGGTAACAAAACATGTTAAGCCTTCTGCAACTAGCCCTGAAGGTGGTATTCAGGAGACGGAAGCTTCTATTCATTTAAGTAATCTGATGGTGATTGATCCTTCTAATGGAGAAGCAACTAGAGTAGGTCGTAAGAAGAACGCTGAAGGACGATTGCAGAGATATTCAAAGAAATCAGGAGAACACATCACAAACAATGGCTAATCCAAGATTAAAAGAAAAATATAACAAGGAAATCGTTCCTCATCTTAAAGATAAGTTTCAGTATAAGTCTGTAATGCAGGTGCCGAAGCTTACCAAAATATCCGTTAATAAGGGTATTGGAGCAGCAGTGTCCGACAAGAAATTGGTGGATGTTGGCGTAGATGAATTGACTCAGATAACTGGTCAAAAGGCTATTCCCACTATTGCTAAAAAATCGGTATCAAACTTTAAGCTCCGTGAGGGGATGCCTATTGGTGCCAAGGTGACTTTAAGAGGAGACAAGATGTACGAGTTTCTAGATCGTCTTACAACTGTAGCCTTACCAAGAGTTAGAGACTTCAAGGGGATTAAGGAAAAGGGTTTTGATGGAAGAGGTAATTATACGTTAGGGATTGAAGAGCAAATCATTTTCCCAGAAATAAGTATTGATAAGGTTAACAAAATCACAGGTATGGATATCACGTTTGTGACATCAGCACAAACTGATGAAGAGAGTCTTGAGTTGTTGAAGTCCTTTGGTATGCCTTTTACCTCAAAGAAGAATTAGTATTATGGCAAGAGAATCAGTCAAAGCGAGAGAAAGAAAGAGAGAAAAACTTGTTGCACGTTATGCAGAGAAAAGAGCTGCTTTGAAGGCAGCTGGAGACTATGAGGGTTTAGATAAATTACCTAGAAACTCATCTAAAGTTCGTCTGCATAATAGGTGCAAACTTACTGGGAGACCAAAGGGATATATGAGGCGATTTGGAATCTCAAGAGTGACCTTCAGAGAAATGGCGTCAGAAGGCAAAATACCAGGTGTTACAAAAGCAAGCTGGTAGTTTAAACTTTCTTTCGTTTTAACAATATTAATTATTATTTTTGCACCCCCTTTTTCCGAGGGGGATAAGTGTGTTTAAGAAATGGTAACAGACCCGATAGCAGATTATTTGACCAGAGTTCGCAATGCAATTAGCGCGAATCACCGTGTGGTTGAGGTTCCAGCTTCAAATTTGAAGAAGGAAATCACTAAAGTATTGCATAATAAAGGTTTCATTAGAAACTACAAGTTTGAGGATGATGGGAAGCAAGGTATCATAAAAATTGCCTTGAAGTATAATCCACAAACAAAGCAATCAGCAATTACAAGTCTAGAAAGAGTTAGTACGCCAGGTTTGAGAAAATATGCTGGTGCCGAAACTTTACCAAGGGTATTAAATGGTTTAGGTATTGCTATCCTTTCTACGTCTAAAGGGGTTATTTCTGATAAGGAAGCCCGGAGAGAGAATGTCGGGGGTGAAGTACTATGTTACGTTTATTAAGTAAAAAGAGATGTCAAGAGTAGGTAAAGCTCCAATTAGTATTCCAGACGGTGTGACTGTCACGGTTGACAAAGGACAGGTAAACGTTAAGGGCCCTAAAGGCGAATTATCGCAGTTGATTGACCCTGATATCGCTTGTAAAGTAGAAGAAGGTGTGTTGACAGTTGAGAGAGCAACAGATCAGAAGAGACACAAATCGCTTCATGGCTTGTATCGTTCACTTGTGAATAATATGGTAGAAGGTGTTAGCAAGGGATTTAAGAAGGAGATGGAATTGGTAGGTGTTGGATACAAAGCTGCGGTTCAGAATAACGTTCTTGAATTGAACTTGGGTTATTCTCATAGTATATATTTCGCAGTTCCTCAGGAAATTAAGGTTACGGCTGAGACAGAGAAGGGAAAGAGTCCTAAAGTGACTGTCGAAGGTATAGACAAACAACTTGTTGGTCAAATTTCAGCTAAGATAAAATCGCTAAGAAAAGTGGAGCCTTACAAAGGAAAAGGTATTCGATTCATTGGAGAACAAATTAGGAGAAAAGCTGGTAAAACTGCTGCTAAATAATAAATCATGGCAATTACTAAAACAGCACGTAGAAAAAGACTTAGACTTGGGATTCGCAGAAAAGTGTCTGGGACGACCGAAAGACCTAGAGTGTCAGTTTTTAAAAGTAATAAAGGCATTTATGCTCAGTTGATCGATGATGTTAATGGTAAGACTTTAGCTTCAGCATCAACAAAGGAGATAGGAAAGCAAAATTTGAACGTTGAGATTGCAAAAGAAGTTGGTAAAAAGCTTGCTGAGAATGCTAAATCTGCTGGTATTGAAACAGTAGTATTTGATAGAGGGGGCTATCCTTACCATGGTCGAGTCAAATCACTAGCAGAGGGTGCTCGTGAAGGAGGTTTAAAATTCTAACGAAGGGAATCATGTCACAAAGTAATATACGATCCATCAAAGCAAGCGAAATAGACTTGCAAGAGCGAGTTGTAGCTATAAAACGTGTAGCTAAAGTTGTAAAGGGAGGTAGAAGATTTAGTTTCTCTGCAATTGTGGTTGTAGGTGATGGAAATGGAGTAGTAGGCTATGGGTTAGGTAAGGCCAATGAAGTTACTGATGCAATCACCAAAGGGATCGACGATGCGAAGAAGAATTTGGTTAGAGTCCCAGTATTTAAAGGAACAGTGCCTCACGAAGCTATTGGAAAATTTGGTGGAGGTCTAGTACTGCTAAAACCAGCAGCAGCAGGTACAGGGGTTATCGCTGGAGGTGCGATGCGAGCTGTGTTGGAGAGTGCTGGCGTGCATGATGTTTTAGCAAAATCCAAAGGATCTTCAAACCCGCACAACGTGGTTAAGGCTACTTTCGATGCATTAAATAAAATGAGAGATTCTTTTGCTGTCGCTCAGCAAAGAGGTGTATCATTAGATAAAGTGTTTAACGGATAATTGAAATGGGAAAAGTATTAATTACTCAGAAGAAAAGCACGATCAAGCGTCCGGAAAACCAGAAGAGAACGATTGCTGCGCTAGGTTTAGGTAAGATCAATAGGTCAGTTGAAAAAGAATTGACTCCCTCAATAAGTGGGATGATTAAAACTGTTAATCACTTAGTAGAAGTTAAAGAACTTTAAAGATGAGACTGGAATCACTAAAGCCTGCAGAGGGCTCAACAAAGAATAGAAAACGAATTGGTAGAGGCCAAGGGTCTGGTAGAGGTGGAACTTCTACAAAAGGACACAAGGGAGCTCAATCACGTGCAGGGTACTCAAGGAAGACAGGTTTCGAAGGAGGGCAAATGCCTCTGCAAAGAAGGGTACCTAAGTTCGGGTTTAAGAACAATAACAAGGTAGTATCTAAACCTATCAACCTTGACGATATTCAGTCATTGAGTGAAGCGAAAAACCTACAAGAGATAACGCCTGAAGTGCTGAGACAAAATGGTCTTGCATCTAAGAACGATGTGATAAAAGTTTTAGGCAGAGGGGAGATCAAGTCAAGTCTTACAATTAGTGCCCATAAGTTTTCAAAAAGTGCACAAGAAGCG
>JABSPG010000017.1:16576-21455 GCA_013214445.1 Ekhidna sp.
AAGAAATTCATAGATACAATACGGAATATTTTTTCAATTGAAGAACTTAGAACAAGGATCCTAAACACTATTGGGTTCTTGGTGATTTTCAGAATAGGTTCCTTCGTTGTTTTACCTGGAGTGGATCCTTCGCAGCTGACTGGTGAGGCTAGTGGAATATTCGGATTGCTTGACACCATTCTTGGAGGTGCGTTCAGTAATGTATCAATCTTCGCTCTTGGTATTATGCCATATATATCTGCCTCGATTGTACTGCAGTTGATGACCGTCGCTGTTCCTTACTTTCAGAAGTTGCAGAAGGAGGGAGATAGTGGAAGGAAGAAAATTAATCAAATAACTAGGGTTCTGACAATTGCGATCTGCTTTGCCCAAGGATTCAGTTTTGTTTCAGCCGCGGTTCCTGCTGAGGCTATTCTCAATAACACATTCTTTTGGAAATTTTCGTCAGTAGTAATTATTACCTCTGGCACGATCTTCTGTATGTGGCTAGGGGAAAAAATCACAGATAAGGGGATTGGAAATGGTATTTCAATGCTTATCATGATAGGGATCATTGCACAGTTTCCTGGAAGTATAGCTGCTGAAGCTTATACACGTGGCATGAGCGAAATGCTACTGTTCATTTTGGAACTGGTTGCTTTGTTCTTTGTAGTTCTAGTGACGGTTGCGCTGGTTCAGGCGGTTCGACGCGTGCCAGTACAGTATGCGAAGCAGGTGGTTGGCAATAAGGTATATGGTGGCCAGAGGCAATACATTCCTCTGAAGGTAAATGCTTCAGGAGTTATGCCTATCATCTTCGCACAATCTATTATGTTTTTGCCTGCAATGCTTGCTGGTTTGTGGAGAGAAGAAAGTGATTTCGCGAATTATATTGGTACAACCTTTTCAGATTTTACTTCATGGCAGTACAATTTGACGTTTGCCATTATGATAATTGTGTTTACATTTTTCTACACTGCAATCACGATCAATCCAAATCAGATTGCCGATGATATGAAGAGAAATGGCGGTTTTGTTCCAGGTGTGAAGCCAGGTAAAAACACTGCTGATTACCTAGATAATATCTTATCACGCATTACTCTTCCAGGAGCTTTCTTCTTAGCGTTGATTGCTATCCTTCCTGCCTTCGCAATGATAGCAGGAGTGAATCAGGGATTCGCACAATTTTATGGAGGAACTTCTTTGTTGATTATGGTAGGAGTGATCTTGGATACACTACAGCAGATAGAGAGTTACTTGCTCATGAGGCACTATGAAGGAATGATGAAGTCAGGTAGAGTAAAAGGAAGAACACAAGCAGCATAATGGCAAAGCAAGCATCCATAGAGCAGGACGGAACCATCGTAGAGGCATTATCAAATGCCATGTTCAGGGTGGAATTGGAAAATGGTCATGAAGTTATTGCGCATATCTCTGGGAAAATGAGAATGCACTATATAAAGATATTGCCTGGGGACAAGGTTAAGTTGGAAATGTCTCCCTATGACCTAACAAAAGGAAGAATTGTTTATCGCTATAAATAACAGCTGAGGCTGGTAAATAGAAAATAAAATGAAAGTAAGAGCATCCGTAAAAAAAAGAAGCGCTGATTGCAAAGTGATCAGAAGAAAAGGGAAGCTTTATGTAATTAATAAAAAGAATCCAAAGTTTAAACAAAGACAAGGATAATTATGGCAAGAGTTGCAGGAGTAGATATTCCCGATAACAAAAGAGGCGAGATCGCCCTTACCTATATCTTCGGTATAGGTAAAACCTCCGCTCAAAAGATTTTGTCTGATGCGGATGTAGATCCTAACAAGAAAGTTCAAGATTGGACGGATGAAGAGGGTGGAAATATTCGTACCATCATCCGAGAAAACTTCAAAGTTGAAGGTGTTTTGAAGGGAGAGATCCAGATGAGCATCAAGCGTTTGTTGGATATTGGATGCTATAGAGGTCTTAGACACAGAAAAGGTCTACCTGTAAGAGGGCAGCATACCAAGAACAATGCCCGTACACGTAAAGGGAAGAGAAAGACTGTTGCTAATAAGAAGAAAGCTGTTAAGTAATATATAGATGGCACAAAAGAGAAAAGATAAGGCCAAAAAAAGAGTCGTTGCTGTTAGTGCGATTGGTCAAGCTCATATCAAAGCATCATTCAACAACATTATCATTTCAATGACTAACGAGTCGGGACAAGTGATAAGTTGGGCTTCTGCCGGTAAGATGGGCTTCAGAGGTTCCAAGAAGAATACTCCATATGCTGCTCAGGTTGCATCACAAGAATGCGCTCAAAAAGCCTATGATCTTGGTCTTAGGAAAGTAGAGGTGTTTGTAAAGGGTCCTGGTTCTGGTCGTGAGTCGGCTATCCGTACAATTCAGAATACGGGTATAGAAGTGACTATGATAAAAGATGTTACACCACTTCCGCATAATGGATGTAGGCCTCCTAAAAGAAGAAGAGTTTAGATTTTTATAAATAAGAACAAGTAATGGCAAGATATACCGGGCCTAAGACTAAAATTTCAAGAAGATTTGGTGAGCCAATTTTCGGTGCAAGCAAAGCATTGCAGAAGAAGGCTTACCCACCAGGACAGCATGGTCGTGGTAGAAGAAAAAAGCAATCTGAATATGCAATACAGCTTGCAGAAAAGCAAAAGGCAAAGTACACGTATGGTGTATTGGAGCGTCAGTTTGCTAACGTTTTTGATAAAGCGTCAAGAAAAAGCGGTATTACGGGTGAGATCCTTTTGCAACTATTGGAAGCAAGGTTGGATAACACCGTATTCAGATTAGGTATTGCACCTACTAGGAGAGCAGCAAGGCAACTTGTTTCCCACAAACACATTACAGTAAATGGTGAAGTGGTGAATGTGCCGTCCTATACGTTGAAGAACAATGACATAGTAGGTGTAAGAGAGAAGTCAAAATCTCTTGAGGCTATTACTGGCAGTTTAGCGTCAAATGTTAAGGGTTTCTCATGGTTAGAGTGGGATTCTGCTAGTATGTCAGGCAAATTTATGAATGCTCCTAGCAGAGAAGAAATTCCTGAAAACATTAAGGAGCAGTTGATCGTCGAATTGTACTCTAAGTAAACACTCAAAATTTTATATATATGTCTATCCTAGCATTTCAGATGCCGGAAAAAGTGGTGATGGAAAAAGCAGATGATTTCCATGGCCTCTTTACATTCAAGCCTCTAGAGAAGGGTTACGGTGTTACTGTTGGTAATGCTCTAAGAAGAATACTACTGTCTTCACTTGAGGGGTATGCGATCACGGGAGTTAAGATACCAGGTGTTCTGCATGAGTTCTCTACGGTAGAAGGTGTTGTCGAAGATGTGAGTGAAATGATTTTGAACCTGAAAATGGTTAGGTTCAAGAAGATTGAAGAAGTTGCTGATAGTTCGATCACTGTGTCAGTGTCTAATATGAAGAAACTGACTGCTGGAGACTTGGCTAAAGCAACAACTTCATTTGAGATACTGAACCCTGATCATGTAATATGTAACCTAGACGAATCTGCTGAGTTTGAAATTGAATTGACAATTGAAAAAGGTAGAGGATATGTGGGAGCAGATGAAAACAAGCCTGCCGAGCAAAATTTTGGTTTCATAGCTATTGATTCGATCTTTACGCCGATCAAAAATGTGAAATATAGTGTTGAAAACACAAGGGTTGAGCAAAAGACGGATTATGAGCAGTTGACCCTTGATATCGAAACTGATGGTTCCATTCATCCTGAGAATGCTTTAAAAGGTGCTGCAAATATTTTGATACAACACTTCATGTTGTTCTCAGATCAAAATATGATACTAGAGACCCAGGAGGCTGGAGAGCCAGAGCAGGTGGATGAAGAACTGCTTCACATGAGAAAAATGTTGAAGACAAACTTGAATGATCTGGATCTATCAGTAAGAGCCTACAACTGCTTGAAGGCTGCAGACGTTCGTACATTGGGAGATCTAGTTTCACTTGAGATTTCAGACATGATGAAGTTTAGAAACTTTGGGAAGAAATCACTTGCAGAATTGGAACAGCTAGTTTCAGATAAAGGTCTTACTTTCGGTATGGATCTTGGTAAATACAAATTGGAGGAAGAATAATGAGACACGGAAAGAAATTCAATCATTTAGGAAGAAAAACAGCACACAGAAGTGCGATGCTTTCTAATATGGCTTCTTCTCTTATTAAGCATAAGAGGATTAATACGACAGTTGCCAAGGCTAAGGCACTGAGGAAGTATATTGAACCTATCATTACTAAATCAAAGACTGATGATACTCACTCCAGAAGGGTGGTATTCTCTTACCTTCAAGATAAAGAGTCGGTTACAGAGCTCTTCAATAATGTAGCAAGCAAAGTTGCAAGTAGGCCAGGTGGGTACACTAGGATCATCAAAACAGGTGCACGTCTAGGAGATAACTCTGAAATGTGTATGATGGAACTGGTTGACTTCAATGAGCTTCTGCTAGGTGAAGAAACTGCAGCTAAAACGAAGACACGTCGATCAAGAAGAGGGGGAGGTAAAGCTAAGGCTGAAGCAGCTCAAGAAGATGTGGCAGAGGCTGTCGTTGTAGAAGAGACTACCGAAGACGTGAGTGAGGAATCAAGCATTGAAGAGTCCTCAAATGATGTGAGTAATGAAGTTGAGTCTAGTGATGATGATACTTCTGGCACATCAGAAGATGAGAAGAAGGAAGACTAGATCCGCCTTATAAATGATTTAAGAAAGAGCCATTTACAGCGATGTAAATGGCTTTTTTTATTTGATGAAAGCCTAACTATTTTTGCTCCCCAGTATGAAATATCCCACCCGAAAAAAAGCGACTCTATTACTTGAAGATGGTACCACCTTTATCGGTCATTCGATTGGTAAGGAGGGTACATCTGGAGGAGAA